>JASFJX010000029.1:0-13432 GCA_050119385.1 Candidatus Thiodiazotropha sp.
AATCTCTATCAAGTGGAGGTCTTGGTGTCGGACGGTAATGGTGGAACTGACCGTCAAGCCTTTACTGTCGAGGTCACCGATGTGGATGAGTTCGATGTCGGTCTACTGATCGACATAGAGGATTCACCCGATATGATCTTTTATTCAAGCCCGCTCAATGGCGAAGTGGGTATCACCGCCTTGGCCGAAGATCCGGATAGCGGTAACAACCGCATTACCTATAGTCTGGATGAAGATGCAGACGGGCTCTTCGCCATCGATCCCTCCACCGGTGTTGTTACCTTGGTGTCGATCCCGGAGAACCTGGACGTATCTCAGTATGAAATTACAGTGCGTGCCACCAGTGAAGACGGTTCTTATTCTATGCGCACGTTCAGTATTGCCCTGAGCGGGGTGGTCGAACCACCGTCTGAGCCTGAAGAGTCCTATCTGGATGATATCATTTCCGATCTTTATCCTCCGCAGCCGACTGAATCAGTTACCCAAGCAGAGCAATTGCCTAGTCAAACAGAAGCCGACACAGAGGCTGAAAGCAGCCAGGAGAGTGAAGAGAGTGGAATGTTATCGCAAATCGATCAGAAAGAATCGAACCGCGACCTCGATGAGACCGATCTTGATATTTTAGAACGTTTTGGCTTGGCTATGTTCAGCCCGGAAAATCGAGAGCATAATAACTCCGGGTATTTCCAGGCACGGCTCACACCGGATCCTGTCCCCCCCGATGAATTGCCTGCGTTCAATACCATGAGCGGTGAATTGATCGAGGTGCCGAAGACCATATGGAGCCTGCTCGATGTCATGGGGCGGGATATGTTTGATCATCGCAACGAGCAGGTAACGAGTGACGGGGTAGTGCTACAATCCGCGACCGTTGGCACCTTTGTCCTGTCAGCCGGTTATGTGGCTTGGTTGTTACGTGCCGGAGTGCTTTCGGCCAGTCTGTTGTCATCCACGCCCCTATGGCGACAGGTCGATCCGCTGCCTGTACTTTCAGCACGTGGCAAAAAGCGTGAGCAAGAGCGAAAAGATTTACCTGAGGATGATCCTCAAGAGAAGCGTTTGGTTAAACTGTTTGAGCGGATGAACAAGCAAAATCGACCTATCAATTTCAGGAAGAAAACATGAGGTTTCGAATCAGTCCAACGATCAAGATTACAGCGGGATTGGTTTTACTGACCCTGAGTATTCTTCTGCTTGGACGACTAATAGGTTTTGTTCCCGACGAGGAGAAGACGGCCCTTCATGCCAGAAAACAGTTTTGCGAGTCGTTGGCGGTACAAATATCCTTCGCCGCCTCAAAAAACGATATCGAGATTTTGCGTGCAACCATCGAGTCGGTTGTGGAGAGGGATGCTGATGTCCTCTCAGTGGCGCTGAAAAATAATCGGGGTCTATCCCTGAGTGCCGGCGATCACGAGAAGTACTGGGTGGATGTGCCCCTGGATAAATCCACCTCGACCCACGTGCGGGTGCCGATCATAGCCAATGAGCTGCGCTGGGGAAACTTGGAGGTGGCGTTCGCCCCTTTGAGGAAAGAGGGCGGTATTTCTCTTGGTACCTTGGGCGGATTGTTGCTATTCGTTGCCTTGATGGGGTTTGTTCTCTACATGTTCTTTATCAAGCGAACCTTGCGTGAGCTCGATCCAAAAGCGGTGATCCCCGAACGGGTTCGCTCTGCATTCAATGCCCTTTCCGAGGGGTTGCTTATCCTGGATGAGAGAGACCAGATCATATTGGTCAATGACTCCTTTACCATGAAAACCGATCTCAGCGAAGACTTCTTAGTCGGTTTGCGGGCGGATGAGTTGGCATGGAAGAGGAGAGAGAAGGGAATCAAGGCGGATGTCTTCCCCTGGTATAGTAGTTTGCAAAGATTGGAGCGAAAAACAGGGGTACCGATGCGTCTGGTGTTGAGAAACAAGTCAGAGCTGACATTTTCGGTCAATACCGCACCGATCCTTGATGGTTATGGCAAACCGCGTGGAGTATTGGCGACTTTCGATGATATGACCGATCTGGAGAAAAAGCACAGGGAACTTAAGGCGACCCTGGATAAATTGCGCACTTCGGAGAAGGCACTAAGGGACAAGACTGTTGAGCTTGAACTACTGGCTACCCGCGATTCGTTGACCGGTTGTTACAATCGGCGTGCATTCTTCGATAAATATGACGGTCTATTCGAATTTGCTGTGAAAGAGAAGGTCGGCCTGGTTTTTATGATGATCGATATCGACCGCTTCAAAGATATCAATGATCAGTACGGTCATGCCAATGGCGATAAGGTTATAAAATTTGTTGCCAAAACCCTGATTGTAAACTCGCGGCCTGAAGATGTTGTCGGACGCTATGGCGGCGAGGAGTTTTCCATAGTCATGCCCCATGCGAATAAGGAAGAGGCAATGGTGCTCGCCGAGCGGCTTCGCAATGAGATTCAATTGAAAGGTTATGAACTGTTTACCGACAACCGTACGGTGACCGCGAGCATCGGGATTGCTGAGCTGCCTGATGACATGGATGACCAGATGTTGTTGATCAATAATGCTGACGAAGCCCTCTATTTAGCCAAGGACCAGGGGCGCAATCGTGTTGTCACCTGGGGTTCGGACTTGACCGGGCAACAACGGCTGAGCGAAAAAGAGAAAGGCGAAGAGTTGGATCAAGAGGTGCTGTCGAGCGAGGAGCAGCCGGAAAAGGTACTCAAGGGTGAGGTACATCGCTTAGAGGACCTGGTACGTAATCTCCAATCGGAACTCGAATACAGTCGTGAAGAGATCAAGCGCCGGGAAGGAAAGGATGAACTCACCGGTCTTCCCAACCGGGTTATTTTCAGTGATCGTACAATGCAGGTTCTCGCAAGATGTAAGCGTTACGAGAAATCCGCGGCATTGGTATCGATCGATATCGACGATTTTACCAGTATCAACGAGGCGTTCGGTTTTAGCAATGGTGACAAGATCCTGAAAGTTATCGCTTCCCGGCTTGTCGATACTTTGCGTATCACCGATACCGTCGCGGTCATAGATGAACAGGATGATAACGAGTCGTCGACCATTTCGCGTCTCAACAATGACGAATTCGTTCTGATTCTAACGGATGTGAACGACATTGAGTCGGTTACCTGGGTTGTGCGACGCATCTTGAACGGTTTGAAAGAATCGATCTTAATCAACGACCAGGAGCTGTTCGTCACGTTCAGTGTTGGTGTCTCACTCTATCCCCATGATGACGATACGCCTGCCGGTCTGATGCAAAAGGCGAGTTCCGCCCGCTTTGCGGCCAAGCGGGGACAGGGGGTCAATAATATCCACTTCTTCTCTCCCGATATCAATCGTAATGCTTATCATAAGATCTGGTTGGAGAGCCAGTTGTACAAAGCGATTGTCCGTTCTCAGTTTGAACTGGTCTATCAGCCGGTATTCGATATGACAAGCGGGCGCATCGTCTGTATGGAGGCCCTGGCGAGGTGGCCCCACCCAAAGGTCGGATTGATACCTCCTTCCGAGTTTATTCCGGTCGCGGAGAGCACGGGGTTGATACATAAATTGGGGATTTGGGTGCTTAGGCAGGCGGTTCACGATCTGAAAAAGTGGCATCGCAAGGGGTATCAAGATCTACGTGTCGCGGTAAATCTGTCTGCTGTGCAGTTTCGCAAGACACAGCTTACCGAGAAGATTCTGGAATGCTGTGAAAAATCGAATATAGAGCCTTCCCATGTGGAACTCGAGATAACAGAAAGCGCATTGGTTGAAAATTTCAATAATACCAAGCCTGTTATGCAGGCCCTGAGTGAGGTTGGTATTCGATTTACTCTGGATGATTTTGGTAAGGGATTCTCTTCCCTCAGTTATCTCAGAATGCTGCCTATCGATGCGATTAAGATTGACCGCTCCTTTATCGAAGACATACTGCCGAGCGAGCAGGACAAGACTGTTATTAACGGCATCATCTCTTTGGCCAAGGGGTTACACTTGAGGGTCACCGCCGAAGGTGTTGAGACTGATAGCCAGAAGAAGGTGTTGAACAACCTTGGTTGTGATGAGGCCCAGGGTAAGCTCTATTCTGAACCGGTTGCGGCGCAACAGGCGCTTTCCCTGCTGAAAACATTCAATCTTACCGATGAAGGTGAAAAGCGTACCACTGTCGGCTGACTGAGCTTCTTGCCACCCTTTTACGATTCGGTATAGTGGCACTATTCCCCCACCTGTTTTGATTGGAATTCCAACGTGGTTTTTGGCTTTCGCATTTTACTGCTGTTTGTGGTCTTGATCGGTTTCTCCGCCTGTGATTCCGGCCCCCGCGATCATCAGCAGACCCTGTTGGTGTTCGGAACCCTGCTCGACATCAAGGCCTATACCGATAATCCAGCCGGGTTCGATGCTGCGGTAAAGGATTTGGAGCTGACATTTCAGCAGATGCACAGGGAGTGGCATGCCTGGAAGGGGGATGGTGAGCTGGTGCGGCTCAACAGGGCGATTGCCCGGGGCGAAGCCATGAGCGTTTCACCTGAACTGGCTGAGTTACTGGGGCAGGCCAAGGACTATGCGCAACAGAGTGATCATCTTTTCAATCCTGCCATAGGAGGATTGATTGCAGAGTGGGGGTTTCATAGTGATGAGCCTCCGGGTGGACCTCCTCCCGACGGCGCTAGAATCGCAACGCTGATCGACCAGGCCCCGTCCATGTCACAGCTCACTTTCAAGCAGAATCGCATCCTCTCCTCCAATCGGGCGGTGGCCTTGGATCTGGGGGCGTTCGCCAAGGGATACGCCTTGAATCTGGCGATTCGGCAATTGAACCAGTCGGGTTTCGCTCACACGATTGTCAATGCAGGCGGAGATCTATGTGTCTCCGGTCGGCATGGTGGGCGGCCTTGGACGATCGGTATCCGGCACCCGTTAGGTGAAGGGGTGATCGCATCCGTTGAGGTGTCTCATGGTGAGTGCGTGCTTACTTCGGGTAATTATGAGCGGTATCGGGAGTATGAAGGGATACGCTACGCCCACATCATCGATCCGCGAACAGGCTACCCGGTGGAACATGTGGCTTCTGCGACGGTAATCAGCAGGGATGGGGGGCTGGCCGATGCCGCTGCCACGGCTCTGAGCGTCGCCGGTCCGGCGCAGTGGCAGAGGATTGCCGGTCAGATGGGAATCACACAAGTGATGCTGGTGGATGAGCATGGTACCGTTTATCTTTCCCCAGCCATGCGTAATCGCATCGAATTTCAGCAAGCTATCGACCGGGTGATAGTATCTCCTGAGCTGAATTCAGGATCCTGATCCATTTTCTCGTTCCCACGCTTCAGCGTGGGAACGAGATATCATCCCGTTCCCGGATGAAACATTCGGACTAGATCGGGCAATTCTCAACAACCTCGACAACTGCCGAGGTCAGGGTAGTGAGGTCATCCTGATTGATAACGTAAGGAGGCATCAGGTAGACCAGCTTGCCAAAGGGCCTCACCCAGACCCCGGCATTGACGAAGCAGGGTTGCACCTGTTTCATATCCACCGGCTTCTTCATCTCCACAACCCCGATGGCGCCGAGAACGCGCACCTCATCCACCTGTGGCAGTTCCCGGCAGGGCCCAAGCCCATGCTGCAGAGCTGATTCGATTTGCTTGACCCTCTCCTGCCAAGGGGAATCAAGAAGCAGATTCAGACTTGCCAATGCGGCACTGCAGGCCAAGGGATTGGCCATGAAGGTGGGGCCGTGCATGAACAGACCTGGATCACCCTGACTGATAGTCTTACTGACCTCCTCTGTGGTCAGGGTAGCAGCCAGGCTCATGGTGCCGCCAGTGAGGGATTTCCCCACACACATGATATCGGCGGCGATATCGGCGTGTTCACAGGCGAAGAGTTTGCCTGTGCGGCCGAATCCCGTTGCGATCTCATCCAGGATGAGTAACACACCGTATTGATCACACAGACTGCGCACCTCTCTCAAGTATTCGGCGGAGTAGAAGCGCATGCCCCCCGCTCCCTGCACAATGGGTTCCAGAATAACGGCGGCAATACGCGAATGGTGCTTTTTAAGTTTCTTCCTGAGCGCCTTGGCGCCATCCCCTTTACAGGGGTGGCCGAAATAGCAAGCCGGCGCATCGACAAAGATTTGCTGTGGCAGGATCTCCGTGAACAGGCTGTGCATACCCGTATCCGGATCACACACCGACATGGCGCCGAAGGTATCGCCATGATAACCCCGGCGGATGGTGAGAAAGTACTGTTTCTCAGGCAGGGCCTTATCGTGCCAGTACTGAATGGCCATCTTCATGGCTACTTCCACGGCAACCGACCCGGAATCGGCGAAAAAGACGGTCTGTAGGGGACCGGGTGTAATCTCAATCAGTTTTTTTGCCAGTTCCACGGCAGGTTGATGGGTAAGCCCCCCAAACATCACATGGGGCATGGTTTCAAGTTGCTGTTGAATTGCCTGTTTCAAGACCGGGTGATTATAGCCATGGATAGCGCACCACCAGGAAGACATACCATCGATCAGTTCCCGGCCATCAGCCAGGCGCAGCCGGACCCCATCCGCAGAGACAACAGGAAAAACCGGCAAGTCTGAACCGACGGCACTGTAGGGATGCCAGACGTGTTGTTTGTCGAATTCGATCCAGTCCATATTTTTATTCATGTCAGCTAAGATGGCCTTAAATAAAGTACACTTGAAGGATTCAGTCCGTCTTGAGGTGATCGACAATTCGGTCGTCCCGCAAGTCAGCAGTTAAGCCTGGCTGATCATAGTTTTGTTTTTGCATGTTACAGCATTATGGCGAGCTTGCATCATTCGGATATCTGTAGCTGTTTATTTTATATTATTATTGTAAAACAAATGGTTAGCAGGTGTCTTGTGTCTTTTGCACTGTTGTTGATTAGCGCAGGTGATCCGGTCGCCCGATTTGGCCTTCTCTCGTTCTTGCCTGAGAGAATTTCATGCCTGGTTGACCCTAATCAAGGACGTTGCCGAGTTTTATTTACGCGCTTTCTATGTTACCAATAAAGTTTGAAATAATAAGATGATTTTGATCGCCAAATAATGATCCATCGGGCCAACCCGAATATTTCACCCGGTTGCTTAGAAAATTAACTAACTTGGTGAAACATTCGGGCTAACATATTTCAGCCCTAACAAAGAGGAGAATATTATGGATAAACCGGTCGTTGCCGCGAAGCAACCCATTGAAGTGGATCTTTTTGCAGGTAGAGAGTACTGGTGGTGCGCATGCGGGCGTTCATCTAACCAGCCATTCTGCGATGGTTCACACCAGGGTACGGGTATCGAGCCTCTTGGATTTAAACCGGAGAAGAACGGCGAAGCCTGGCTTTGCCGCTGTAAACAGAGCAAAACGCCTCCCTATTGTGATGGCAGTCATAAGCAGGTTGAGGACTAGTTTTCGTTGGGGTTGATATCGCTGCAGAAGGTATCGTTGGATGGGTGGCATTCGATACGGTTTCGACCATTCGCTTTTGCCATATAGAGGGCTTGATCCGCATTCACCAGGAGCTGTTGTCCATCGGCCTTTTGCTGTGGTTTGTTGGATAAGGGGTGGGCTTCGCTGACTCCGATGGATACACTCAACTGAAGCGATGAACCATCATCCAGCGAGATAGGTTGAGAGTTGACCTCCAGGCGGATGCGTTCAGCCAACATCAATGCCTCATTGAGGCTGGTATGGGGCAGCAGCAATGCGAACTCTTCCCCTCCAAATCGAGTAGCGATGTCACTGGCGCGCAGTTGGGAACGGATGCGGTTAGCCAGCTCCCGTAAAACGATATCACCCGCTTGGTGGCCGTGAGTGTCATTGATCCGTTTGAAATGATCTACGTCGATGAAAAGGCAACTCAAGGATTGGCGATAGCGGCCTGCCCGGGCGAGTTCCTCATCCAGGCGTTGATCCAGATAGCGGCGATTGTGCAATTCAGTCAATGGATCGGTAAAGCCACTGATCAAAATATGTTCCCGGTTGACGGTGTTCTCCAAACAGACGCTGCAGATAGTGGCGAGACGGGCTAGAAAATCGGTGGCGAGCTGGCGTGAGAATCGGCTCTGATCGTTACTCCCAAGGTTGATACTGCCAATCAGTCTATTGTGGCGAAGCATGGGTAGTATGGCCATGCTTTTGATGTCCGCGGGACAGGAGAAAAAACTGTCGTGATCTGGTCGACTGAATTGACCGAGCCAGGGACTGCGCAGTTGCTGAAACCGTGGATTGAGCGCAAGCATATCGTCGATGAACTCGAGTAACGGGAAGGCCTTCTCATCCAATCCGTTCTTATACAAAAGATGACGGATTTCATGGTTGGGGTCGTGTATCAGTACATGAATGGCCTCGATCTCGAAGGAGGTTTTGAGTCCTTCGGTCATACAGCTCAGGAGTTCCGGTAGCGTTTCTGTGCTTAGCAGTTCCAGTTCACGGGCATGGAAGCGCTCCAGCGTTTTTTGATTCTCCAGTGCTTTCTGGGTTAATTCCCGGAGGCGTGCACGGAGGTTTCGGTTCTCTGTCTTTAGATCCATATTCCTGCGCAAAATATCACATAACTTGACATATCGGCTCAGATCAGTACATCTTGAGCAACTCATTGCTGAGTCAAAAGTCGCGGTTAACCCGCCAGCGCTGATAGTTGGGTTCGGAGATATATCCCCTGCTGGTGATGAAATTGATGACCTTTCGCAGACGATAAAAACGCACTACGGAGTCGACACGAATGATTTCGTCGCCCTGTTCATCGAAGAAGATCAGCGAGGGGGTATAGAAGATGCCAAGGTCCTTTGACCATTGATGGGCAGTGGTCTTTTTACCCTCGGGAGTGATGACAGGTGTTTTTTTCCCAATATCGAGTTGAACATTGTCAAAGCCGCGCAGGAGTTTATTGATGGCTGGATCACGTAGCGGTTGACCATGAAGTACGTCGCAGGCATGACATTCACCCTGCTCAAAATAGACCAACAATGGGCGTTGGCCTGGAAAACGGCTACGATCCAGATTGTGCGGAGGCGGAATAAAGAAGTCCTCTTCGTTTAGATCTCCAGGTTCAAATGCTGTCCCGGAATCGCCTCTTGCGAGATAATCGGGAAATGACTCATTCAGGTAATGTCCATCAGCGACATATTCCAGGGCAGCGCGAAACTGGTAGGGCGGATAGTAGCCGCGCAGACGTAGTGCCTCCTTTCCCTGCCGATCATAAAAGATCAAAGAGGGAGTGAAATTGGTCTTCTGTTGCAAGGCATATTCCCGCTGTGTAATCACTGCTCTGTCAAGGGTTGTCACCTCTTCGGTACTCCAGATATCGATCGGGACGATATCAAAATGTTTGCGGGTATAGGTTGTAATGTCACTCAGGCCGAAGTTGACCTCAAGCAACATCTTGCAATAGGCGCAACGCTTCTGCCCGAAATAGACGATGAGGCCGCGCTTATCGTTCTGTATCGCTTCATCCAGATCTTCAGGCAGATCGAGGAAACTCTTCTTGAACCACTCGGGATATTGCAACAGCTCTTCAAGCGGGAAGTCGTCAAAGGTATAGACATCGCTTTCGGAGTCAATTGCAAAGGCCTTCGACTTGAGTGATGCAAGCAGTATCAAAACAACAATGGCACTATTGAGTGTTAGCTTGTTCATGGGCATTGTTCATCAGGGTGCCGGTGGGGCGTCGGAGAAAGACAACCGTCTGGCGCCGAGGGGTAGAAACGACCCCCTCATTTCCGGATGGGCACTAGTTAGCGCCATTTATAGTAATCCATCCTCGAAGAGCCGGCTAGCAGCCCGTCAATCGGTTGAGGTATGGCCTGTCCTTTTACATTCAAACTGTTAGGGGCGACAAGAAGGCCCTGAACCTACCTATTAAGGTGCCGAGTTAATATATTGATATCTGAAAAAGCTACATTATTTGAGGAGAAATATAAAGCTCGGCATAGAAAAGAGAATCCATATCGGTTAATAATGACCAGGATAAAAAGTAATTTATCCAGTCTGTATTTAAAAACGATTATTTATCGAGGGGGAGCTTAATGAAAAAGCAATTTTTGCACCTGTCACTATTGAGCTTGCTGGCATTTCCACTCTATGCGGAAGTGGAGGGCGATCCTGCTGCCTACTGCAAGCAAGCCGCAGAACTCTACCAAGAGGATGATATTGCCGGCGCTGTCGAGGAGGCGAAGTGGTGTCTGGAATCGCTGGAGCAGATTCAACAAAGTCGCAAGAGTGACAAATTTGCCAAGGATATCGATGGCTGGAAGCGTGGCGAGGTCAATCAACACAAGGCCATGGGGTTTTCCATAATCGAGACCAGCTACAGTAAGGATGGCAAAACCATCGAAGTCAGTTTCAACAGTGGCGGTGGCGGTATGGCCGCCATGATCAGTCAAATGGGTATGGCGGGTGGAGGCAAGAAGATCCGGCTCGGCAGGTACACCGGCATGATCGTTGAGGAGGGGGGGCGCAATGAGATCCTCGTCAGCCTCAAAATGACCCAAGGCATGCTCAATCTCGCCTCAGACGACGCATCTATAGGTGAACTGACTGCCTTTGCCAAGGCATTCCCCGTGAAAGAGATAGACCAGTAAATTCAGTCTCTTGGTTAACCCGAACATTTCACCCGGTCCCTTGTAAAATAGATATTAACCAGCGGTTTTTAAAAGGTATTCCGTCCAATTCCGGGTGTGATCGCCAAATACCAGGAAGTACGGATTCAGCAACGAATCCTTGGTGTTGTATTCAAGAGGCTGCAGATCGAGGGTGGTGACCCGCCCTCCCGCAGCTTCCACGACGGCTTGCGCTGCAGCGGTGTCCCATTCCGAGGTGGGGCCGAGACGTGGATAGATATCGGCCTTACCCTCTGCTACCAGACAGAGTTTCAATGAACTGCCCATACTGACCAGCTCATGATCTCCCAACAGCTTCAGGAAGCGCAGCAGTGAATCACCGGCATGGGAGCGACTGCCGACGACCCTGACAGGCTTTGCGCATTGGTCTGTTACACGGATCGATCTGGCTGGCCGGTCAGTCTCCATCTTCCAGGCTCCCTCTCCGTGTACTCCATAGTAAGTGGTGCCGAGCACCGGTGCATGGACAACGCCTAAGGTTGGCATCTGCCCCTCGATCAGCGCTATGTTGACAGTGAATTCACCATTTCTTTTAACGAACTCGCGGGTACCGTCAAGAGGATCTATCAACCAATAGCGTTGCCACTGTTGGCGGGTTGAGAAGGGGACCTTGGAAGACTCTTCAGAAAGTACCGGGATATCAGGGGTGAGTTTTTCCAGGGTGGAGACGATGAGATGATGCGCGGCGGTATCGGCGGCTGTCAACGGCGAGTCGTCTTGCTTATGCTCTACCTCGAAGTCAGTATTATAGATAGCCAGAATGGCATCGCCAGCCTGATGGGCCAGTTGCAACAAATCATCGAGAGAAACGGGTAAGCTCATGCTAATAGGTCCCTGGTTAAATAGAGGGCCGCGATAGAGCGGGCCTCGGTCAAATCCGCTTGATCGATCAGTTCGTTCCATTTCGACAGTTGCCAGGGAACGACCTCGATCGGTTCGGGTTCATCACCCGGTTGTTTATCGGGGTAAAGATCCCGCGCAAGAATAACATGGGTTTGATGTCGGATATATGCGGGTGCGATGGTAAATGTCTTGATCAGACACAGGTCGCGGGCGGCATAGCCGATCTCTTCACGAATTTCTCGATTGGCCGCTTGCAGGGGATCTTCCCCCGCCTCCATGCGTCCCTTGGGTAGGCCGAGTTGGTAGTCATTACTGCCGGCAGAGAACTCGCGGATCAGCATAACCGTATCGTCATCGAGCATCGGGACTATCAGAACCGATCCCCGTTCACCCCCGAGCAAGCGTTCATACTGCCGTTGCTGACCGTTACTGAATTCAAGTTGCAGCTGCTCCACACAGAACAAACGGGTCTGTGCGATGACTTGCTGAGAATGGACGGTAGGTAGTTTACTCATGGGGTAACAGGCCCTAGGGTTTGAAAATCGATTTCGGTAAAAAGCTTACCCTGGAACCAACCGTTCCAATAGACTCTTCCGTTACGCTGTTTCCCATGCTCGCTATCGCCAGGGAATGGTAAAGCGGATCAGTTCAGCAGGGTAGTCTACCTGCAAAGTCAGAAGCATGGGATAATATCCGTCAAGGAATCTGCGCATATAGGGTCCGTTGCGTAGTTGATAACCACCCTGGCCTGTGGGATGTAGCGACTGAGTCTCGGCCTGTAGACAGATTGCGGCGACCGCTTCGGTGCGGGATTCAAGATCCTCATCGGGAAACTCAAATGGCACATCCTGTGCGCAGGAAACCCAGGGTGTTAACGATAGAAGTAGTATAACGATCAAAGGCATAGGTATAACTGTAGACAATGATAGACTGGAACCAAATCGATATTGTCATGTTGGATATGGACGGTACCCTGCTGGACCTCCATTTCGACAACCATTTCTGGCTGGAATATGTACCCGCTCGTTATGCCGAGACAAATGGTCTACCCATGGATCAGGCCAAGGAGGAGTTATTGGCTCGTTATAAAAGTGTTGAAGGTACACTTGAGTGGTATTGTATCGATCACTGGAGTCGAGAACTGGAACTCGATATTGCCCTGCTCAAGGAAGAGGTTGATCATCTGATTGCAGTGCATCCCCATGTGATCGATTTTCTCGACCAGCTGATGTGCATAGGCAAAGAACGTATCCTGGTAACCAACGCCCACCAAAAGACCTTGGCGTTGAAGATGGAGAAGACACGTCTGGCGGGTTTTTTCAATCAGGTCATCTCGTCACACCAGCTTGGCCTGCCCAAGGAGCACCCTGAATTCTGGAACCGACTACAGAATCTTCTACCCTTCGATAGAGAGCGGACCCTGTTCGTAGACGATAGTCTGTCCGTACTCAGATCGGCCCGGACATATGGCATTCATTGGTTGCTGGCTATACTGAAACCCGACTCCAAGGAGCCGCCACGGAAGATCGAGGAGTTTCCAGCAATCCATGATTTTTCTGAAATCATGACAGGTCTTCGTTGTGTAATCTGACTTTCTGTTTCTCGTGATGCCAATGCAAATATGGAGGTTAATACTTATAATCGGCGCAAAATCACCGCTTACCCCATACGTACTACAGAAACGTCTAAGACGCTAACCAATTTTCAATCTTCAGCCCAGGCACCCGCGAGAATTCCCGCACATTAGCGGTAACAACCGTAAGATTCAGTGACCGTGCATGGGTGGCTATGAGCAGGTCATTGGGTCCAATTGGTGTCCCTTGCTGCGTCAGGTACTGGCGGATATCTCCATAATGGTGGTCAGCAGGCTGTTCTAGAGGCAGGATCTCCAGCGCGGAAAGGATCAGGTCAACCCGATCCACTAGCTTTACGGAATTCGACTTAGCGGCGCCGAATCGCAATTCAGCTGCAACGATGATAC
>JASFJX010000030.1:0-13363 GCA_050119385.1 Candidatus Thiodiazotropha sp.
AATATCGATCCACTCATTTCAGGACCCACACCACCACGCGTCATTCTAGTCGATCACGGCTCACCGCTGCCGCAAGTGACTGAAGTACGCACTAGAATTGCGAGAGAGCTGAACGAACTATTGCCACACCATGTTCAATTGAGTGAAGCAGTGATGGAACGCCGCAAAGGAAGCGAATACGACTTCAACGGTGAGCTGCTCGAGCAGGCGCTACAGAGGGAGGCCCAAAGAGCCCTACACCCCCCCATTGTGCTATCCCTATTATTTGTCTCCCCTGGCAGACACGCGGGACAAAACGGCGATATTGCAACCCTATGCAGTGATGCCGAACAGCGATACCACGGCTTGCGTATCTACACAACCCCCTTGATTGGAGAACACCCCCGCCTGATCGAGATTCTGCAGGACAGGTTGCAATGGGGATTGAGGACATTTACTCTGACTCAGCACAAAGTGATATCGTAGCACAATCCGGATAAAGCCATGCAATATCCAGGACATGTCAAGACAAAAGCAATACAGCTTTGGATACAACACCATGTCAACTGCGGCTCATAAATCATATGCCATCATCTTCGCCGACATCGTGGACAGCACTCGCATGTATGAAATTTTGGGTGACACCCACGCCAAGCAATTGATCACGGATCTTGAGAACACCATTGCACAGGTCGTGGCGGAGACTGGCGGACATGTCGTAGAAGTCGTTGGCGACGAGGTAATGAGTCGCTATGACCATGCCTCGGATGCCGCAACAGGCGCATGTCTCATGCAGGAACGAGTAGATGACTATGCTAAGCGCTCCGGCATGACCCTTTCGACAAGAATCGGCATTCACTACGGGCCCGCTATCGTTGAGGGAGGCCGGATGTATGGCGATTCGGTTAATGTTGCAGCACGCATGGCAGCCATCGCCCAATCCCAGCAGATCATAACAACCGAGCAGGTAGTACATAATCTAACCGACGTGCAGAAAAAAATCGTACGTCAATTTGACAAAGTCAAAGTGAAAGGCAAAAAGGAGCGAATGATCATCTATGATCTGTTGTGGCGCAAAGATGATGTGACTTTCATGCATACCTCGCCGCTGTCACAAAGCACTGCAACAAGAATACTTACCCTTGAATATGGCAATCGGCGTATTCAATTTCCACCACAGCAAGGCAGTATGCGCATCGGCCGGGATTCGCATAATGAGCTTGTCGTTACAGCTGCCGCCGCCTCCAGAACCCATGCCGTGCTCGAGTACAGCCGAGGTAAATATGTACTTTCCGATATCAGTACCAATGGCACATACTTGACAACACAAAACCAGCAATCACTCTATCTACGACGTGAGACCGTACCCCTATTGGGCAGCGGAAAGATCGGATTGGGAGAACCTGTGTCGGATGAGAATCGACATCTTATCAAATACTATTTTCAGGAAGGTTGATAAATCAATTTTCATGTCCAGCTTATATTTTATCCGCCGACTATCCCTGACAGGGATTCTGATCGCACTCCTCTGTATCTCACACACCCTGCTTGCCAGGGCCGAACCAGACTCCCTAGCGATAAAAGAGGGTCAGGAGCTTACCCCTGAATTGTTACAGCTTTCCCGCGATAACATCAGACAATCGCCCACCCTTGATGAAACACAAAAAGCCAAGATATTAGAGTTACTCGAACAGGCAGAAAAGTGGTTGCTTGAAGCAAACAAAGTAAGTGGAGAGATCTCACGCCTGGAAAAGCAGATCCAAGAAGCACCGCAAATGATTCAGGATCTACACGCAAACATGGATCAGGATACGCAGGCAGATGAAGACCTGGAGAAATTCATCCAATCATCTGACCTGCCAGCTCTGGAATTACGTATCAGTAAGGAGGAATTGAATCTTACCCAGGCACGCGATAATCAGCAGACACAGCTGGAAGAGCTTTCAGAACTACTCGCAGGCAGCAAGCAGTTAAACCAAGAGATTGCTTCCCGTGCCGATTCACTGACTCAGATTCAGTCTGACATTGAGACAATGCCACAGAATGAACTGAAGCAGATCAGACAGGCCAGATTGATATCGCTACAGGCAAGAAAAGCCATGCGTGAAGCTGAACTCGACCTGCTTAGGTTGCGCCTTGGAAACTTAAGTCTTTTAACCAATCTAAGTCAGGCTCAACGGGATGCAGCCATTGCACATGTCAGCCAGCTACAGGCAAATCTCAAACGCCTGAATCAGGCAGCCGGCGAAATAAGAGAAGCCCAGGCTAAAGAGGCGCGCCATGCCGCACAACTCCTGGAGCAAGCCACAGCTAATCTGCCACTACCTCTTCAGGTCATCGCCCAGGAAAACGCCGAAACCCGCTCAGAACTCGAGCAGCTGGTCTATTGGGAAAAGCGTGTACTACAACAGCTGACAACCGCCAAGCGTCAATTGGAAGAACTGCAATCCGACTTTGAACACAGCAAACAACGCGTTGAGGTGGTGGGCAGAAGCGAAGCAATTGGAAAGATGTTGTCCCGCCGCCGGGCAGCATTGCCATCACTCAGAAGCTACAGCCGCTCATCAGCCATGCGCAAGTATGAAATCAACAAGGCCACAGACCGACAGATAGAGATTGAGGAGCTACTCCTCCAACGTGGCAACCTGTCTAGTCACGTTGAGGTGATCACGCAATCGATAATTGAGGGTCTATCCGAGGATGAAACAGAGCACCTTCGACAAAAGACATTTTCGCTGGCAAGCGCCAGACGAGAAGCCCTGAATGAACTACAAAAAGCATACGGCCGTTATATCGGCCAACTGACATCACTAGATCTGGCTGAACGACAGTTACTGAATCTATCAGAATCCTACATTGGTTATATCGATGATCAGTTAATATGGGTTTCCAGCAACAACATAAGCCAAATCCTCGATCCATTCCGGTTGGCCTCCAGCCTCGTCTGGTTCATCTCACTTGAGCATTGGCAGGAGTTAGGTACCGATTTCGTGTCAGCAAGCCGCTACAATGCTCACTTCGCCTTTTTACTGCTGCTGATCTTCTTTACTGTTGCCTGGAAACAACCTTTCGCACGACTGCAAATACCAAATCTCGCCAGAGCCACACGCAAGATCAGCACAGACTCCATCAGTCTCACTTTGAAGGCGTTATTTTACACTCTGGTAAAGATCATGGCTTTACCCTTGTTAATGATAGGAATAGGCCTGCTTTTAAAGATACAACCAACCGCGGCTCCATTTACCTTAGCCATATCGACTTCCCTCATCACTGTCGGTATAACCCTGACTGCCGCCTTTCTGCTATATCAGTTATGCCTGCCTGAGGGAGTAGGCACACGTCACCTACGCTGGAACGGTAAGATCTGTCAGTCAGTGAGAAAGGAGTTACGCTGGGCCATTCCTGTCGGCACACCATTGCGCTTCCTGATTGTCTTTGGGGCTGATGACAGCCTGCCTGTCGAAGCCCTTACTCTGAGCAGCGTGGCTAACATCGCCTTGATGATCCTTTTAATCACCTTCACCTACCGCCTGTTCCATAAACAGGGAACCTTAATGCGCACCTGGAGCACCACCAATCCAAGCGCCTTGCTACTGCAGTTGCATTTTCTATGGTTCCCTGTTTTGATCCTCATCGGTATCGGCCTAATTTTCTCTACCGGTTTAGGTTATATGATCCTTACACTTCGCCTGCTGGATCATGTCGAATCCACTATCTGGTTTTTTATCGCATTGTTTACCTTAAGAGAGCTGCTGTTACGCTATCTCTACATCGCCGAGCGCAGACTGCGCTACCAACAGGCGCTGCAAAAACGTGAGGAACTACGTGCTCAAAGAGCGCAAGAGCAGCAGCCCATGGAAGATGAAAGCAGTGTCATCACGACAGAAATACCCGAATTGAATTTCGACGCCCTGAGTGAACAGGCGAAGCGTTTGGTGCGCTTCGGATATCTCCTTGGTTCCGTGGTTGGTGCATGGCTGATATGGTCAGATCTTCTGCCAGCACTCGATTTTCTCAACCATATCCAACTACCCATTAACACTAGCGAAATGATAGACGGCGTAATAACCGAAACGCCGCTTACATTGCGCGACATCCTTATTGGCATAATAATAATAATAATCACCTTGCTTGCAGCCAAGAATCTTCCCGGCGTACTCGAAATCACAATTCTGCAACGTCTTCCTCTTGAATCAGGTGCGCGTTATGCACTGACAACACTTTTGCAGTATTCAATTGCCGGCATCGGGCTCATTACGGCTTTCAGCCTGATTGGACTCCAGTGGTCTAACATTCAATGGTTGGTTGCTGCTCTTAGTGTAGGACTTGGTTTCGGCTTACAGGAGATCGTCGCTAACTTTATCAGTGGTATCATTCTCCTGTTCGAGCGCCCTATTCGGGTCGGCGATGTTGTTACACTTGACTCTACGACAGGAGTTGTCTCGCGCATCCGCATCCGAGCCACTACTATTACCAATTATGACAAGCAGGAGTTACTGATACCGAACAAAGAGTTCATAACCGGCAGGGTGATCAACTGGACACTAACCGACAAGGTAAACCGTATCATCATCAATGTCGGTGTCGCCTATGGCACTGATGTGAATAAAGCCATGGCATTAATGATAGAGGCGGCAGAAGAGAATGACAATGTGCTACAGGAACCGAAACCCGTCGCCACTTTTGAGGCATTTGGTGATAGCGCCCTAACCCTATTACTACGCGCCTATCTTGGTTCGATGGATAATCGGCTCGCTACTATAACGGCAGTACATACCGCTATCAACAATAAATTCATAGAAGCGGGCATTGAAATTCCTTTCCCCCAACGCGACGTGCACCTGATCAATACTGGCCCGTCTGACAGCAATGCCAATCCGCGCGACCCAATGGAAACGCTTAGTTAATAACACATCTACCGGTCAATGCAACCCTACCTCTTTAGCATCACCCTGATGACGAAGCATAGTTAAGAACTGATCGGCGGGCAATGGCTTACTGAAATAATAGCCCTGAGCTATTTCACATCCGCTATCCTCTAAAAACTCCAACTGACTCTCTGTCTCAACACCCTCTGCAACGACACCAAGCCCCAGACTTTGTGCCAAAGCGATAATCGCAGAAGTAATCGTCACATCATCTTCATTATCGGGTATATCTCTGACAAACGTACGGTCAACCTTCAAATTATCCAAAGGAAAGCGCTTGAGATAATTTAATGAGGAGTAACCTGTACCAAAATCATCAACTGAGATACTAATACCCATATTCTTGAAATCATTCAGGGTCGCTATTGTCTCGTTTACGTTACGCATGATAATACTCTCGGTTATCTCCAACTCCAGATACCGGGGATTCAAACGAGAGCTTTTCAGAGCCTTGGCGACCTTCAAACTCAAATCGCGCTGAATAAATTGCATGCTACTCAGGTTTACCGCTATTCGGATTGGATTATACCCAGCCTCCTGCCACACTTTGTTCTGCCTGCACGCCTCATGCAACACCCACTCACCCAGCTCGATTATCATACCGGTCTCTTCTGCGATTGGGATAAATTCAGCGGGAGAGATCATACCCAATTCTGGCTCATTCCATCGAAGCAGCGCTTCTGCCGAAATAATCTCACCAGTCGTCAGGTCGACCTGAGGTTGATAGTAGAGCTGCATCTCATTGCAGGCAAGCGCCTTACGTAATTTGCCTTCGAGCTTCAGGCGAGTGGTAGCCAACACATTCATCTGCTCGGAATAGAATTGAAAATTGTTCTTGCCTACTGCTTTAGCATGATACATTGCGGTGTCAGCATTTTTTAGCAACTCATCAACATCTTGTCCGTCTCTGGGAAAGACGGCAATACCGATACTGGGAGTAACATAAACCTCGTGACCATTTAAATTATACGATCTTGCAATGGCATTCTGAACCCTTTTCGCGACAAGCGCCGCCACTTCCGGCCTTTGAATATCCTCAAGTAGCACAGTAAACTCATCCCCCCCAAGCCTGGCAATATTACGATTCTCTACCTCATCATCGTAATCACGCCCCACCAAATCCGTCTCCCTGAGTTGGCTAACCAGACGACTGGTGACATTGATCAGTAACATATCTCCAATATCATGGCCGAGGGTGTCATTAATACGTTTGAACTCATCAAGATCAAGGTATAAAACAGCACCAATACGCTGATGCCGTTTTGCAATCTTAATAGCACGATTCACCTGTTCCTTGAATGCCTGACGATTTGGCAACTTGGTCAGAGAATCGCTATATGCCAAGGTGCGAATTTTTTCATCCCACTGTTTACGCTCTGTAATATCCCTTGCAAAAACACTCAAGGTAAATATTTCACCAACTCTTGAACATGACATAGCCAGATCAAGGGGGAATTTTCGGCCATTATTATCCCGCCCTTCAACTTCCAAACGTACGCCAGTCGGATGATCCTTAGAGCCTTTAAACATGGGCTCGAGCGCTTCCTTTACCTCTAATACTGATTTATAAGTAAGGATGAGTTGAAGCAGATGCAAACCAATAACATCTTCCGCTCTATACCCAAAGACTTCAACTGCCTGCTGGTTCCAACTCAGGATCGTACAGTTGGCATCTGCCGTCATCACAGCATCAAACGCGGTATCAATAACATGGGAGAATCTTTCGTCTTCGGCAGCAATAGCTGCATTCGCTTCCTCTTCCTTGAGTTGCGCAATGCGCTTGTTTCGATAAACCGCTACAGCTAAAAAAAGGATTATTGATGTCCACATCCACATGGCCAACACATTCCACCAATCTATATCGTCAGCTTTTATGCTTTGATTTATCAATAATTCCAAACTCTTTCCATAGATTTCTATCTTGTACCGGCGCTCAAAGGTACTCATGTCAAGCGTCATTTTGACCATGCCGGATTTGCTTAACCCAGCCATAAAACCACTACCAGCGGTCTTATTTTTTTCATCAAGCAGCTCTAAGGATAGATTGAAAGGCATATCAGGCTCTATGAGTCCACCGATAATCCGTTCAGGCTCAACGCAGAGTACAGCCATACCATTGAACATCTCCATGCGTTCTTCTGGTATTTTTGGAGGATAACGCCCAAGATAGACAGGCTTCAGAACAAAATACTGAGATTTTCCTGAACGCATTTTTTCGATAGGCCCGAAAGTTACGATTTCACCTCCCTGTATGGATTGCTGTAGAGTCTCTAATGCATCCGGTAAAACAGTCAGATCAAAACCCAGCAAATTAGCCGAAAGCGGATCCATAGGTTCGATAAAACTAACAGGAAGATAGTAAACATCGGTACCAACATTCAAACTATTCGGCTTTGCTTGATGATCTAACCTGAAACTGACAAACCCCTGCTCTCGCATTTCTAACTCAAATTCCTCTCGACTCTCCTCGGAAATTTTAGTCATATGCATGACTGAACTAATAAACGGATAAGCCTTGAGCATTTCCTGGGAAAACGAAGTCTGTTCTGCGATACTGAGAAAATCACTCGAGTGGTATAGTCCCACCAGGGATGTCAACACTGTTTCCAAACTTGATATTCGCTGTGTAAGCGTACGATGGATCTCCCCCGCACGATCATTGAATGCAGTATTAGCCTTATGTAGTTCAAGCCAAATTGACAAAATCAGAGCAGCCAACAAGAAGAACACTATCGATAACCAGAGCACCATGGCTCGATAGCCTGTAAAGATCTTTTCCCTGGAGTTGAAATGCATCATGAATTGACTTTTTTCGCTTTTCTTTGCAGAGACTCCGGAAATCTAATACCGCTACGCTTTAGAATTATATCATTGACCCAGATATCCCACTTACGATTGGATACAATAGGAATCTCGGTGGGCTTTATTCCATCAAGTATTGCCAAGGCAGCCAAGGCTGCCCACTCACCATGCTCTTCAGGTATTTTTGTCAAGCCAAGTATCGTATACGGCATCATCCAACCATGATTGGTCAAGCTCAGGGTTTTTGTAGTTTTCGCTACATAATCTGAAACTGTTTTTTTGTTCCAGTCATTAATACCCGAATTACTACCTATCACTACAAAATCGAAACCCTGAGCCTCAGCATAAGCGCTCATCCAATCCTTGGTGGTATTTACCAGACGATGCTCCATTACGATTCCGTGCTTTTCAGCAGCACGCTCGAACCGTTTTAAATTCTTCTTCTCAGTTAATGTCTTCGCACCGAGATAAATGGCCTTGTGCGCGCCTCCCTGGATGTGCCTTGCATTGTCGAACAATACATCTATCGGTGCCACCTCCACCATTCCTGTTGTATTGCTATAGGGAAAACCGTATTCGTCTACATTCCAGTTAATGCCGCAAAACACAAATGGAATACTATGATCCTTGAAAAAGGGTTTAATGAGATATTTTGCTGCGTTGTCATCTGCGGTAATCACAACATCTGGCTTCCAACCCTCGATCAGCTCTTTCGCTTTCTGTGCTGCTTGCTTTTTAGAAACTTCATCCTTGTGTCTCTTAGTATCCATATCGAACTGTTTTAACTCACACTTGCCATTCAAGGCTTCGCGCAAACCGACCTCAACCCCGTCTGACCAGGCATATCCTGTATGGTACGAGGAGATGAACAGGCATTTATTGGCTACTGCCTGACTTGATGGCAATGCTAAAAACAGAAGTAATAAAGAAGCCAAAAAGGTCTTTGTTGTTGTTATTGATACCATGATCAACTTACTCCATGAATGCATAAGTAAGGATTTGTATATTCTAAAGGTTCTTGTGATATATCGGCAGGTAATTGAAAACTTTACAATTTTTTAAATTTTTGAGAATTATAGAACTAAATTGACCACAATAACCCTAACTTATTGTTTTATTTAGAATATTCACTCAATAACGCTTAATACTGAAGACTTTATATCACATCGATTCCCTTTGTCTGAACAATATCCATGATCAGATTCGGCGCATCCTCTAGCTGCCTGACCCGTTTCCATAACCGTTCAGGCCGGGTTTCGTAGATGGCAAGCAGCTCTTCTACGGGAACCCAGCTGAGCTCACGACGCTTCTTGAATCTACCCAACGTATCCTCCTGCCATTGGCGATTCAACTGCTCCACATTCCTATAGGGAAATTCAATAAAGTAGGTCCTCCAACTTTTTGCGTGGTGGCGTTTACACCACCAATTAGGGTGCGTGGATAAGGTCTTCTCAAACAATGCATCTACGATAGGAATCTGTTGATTGACCTTTGCGAAATCCCTGCGCGCCAATCTCAGCTCCTGTGCGAAATACATGGTCTCGGTCTCTTCTACAAATTCTCTGACCGCAGCTTGCCTGTACCCTTCTCCTTCTCCAAGACCACCACCAAAGTCAATCAAATAGCCAGTTTTACGGCCACTAAAGGTTTTTTGAAAGAGAAAATGCACATTCCTGTTATAAACAGTAAAGGGAATTACACCAGCCCCCATATCTCTCCCCCTTTGACAATCAGTATAAAATCAGCTTCTAAATGCATACAAAACCGTTCAGCTAAACAGACTGCACAGTAGCGCATAATCGTTATTGACTACCGACTGACAGACTGCGGCAAATAACCATAATCATGATCACATCATCCCAGCGCATACGGGAATTCAGACAGTATGCCGAAGAGGTGGCATGGAAAGACAACCTTGCGTGTATCTATTAGCCAGCAAACAATATGGAATCCCATCAGCGCTCAAACAGTTGCTCCAAGGCCGGACGCATGCGCCTGATCTCATTAAGACCCTCCTCTATCGCCATTTCAGCCTCATCAAACTCCATCAGCCCCAATCTCGACATACGGGGTGCCAAAATAACTTCCGGCGGATCACCAGCCATGCGACTTCGAGTTATTCGGTCCTGCATGATGTTGATTGAGCTGGCCAGGACCTCATAGAGTCCGGGGACATTCCGGTTTTCGCCCAATAGACGGTTCATCAACTCCTTCTTCCGTGTATACAGGCTATTCTTCACCTGACCTGTAATCCTTCCCCAGAGATCATCCCCTCTGACCTCCGCCAGTTTCTCGCGCTCATTGCTATTATTACGTAGATGTTTACCGAGTATATCGCCATTCAGATTAACCGCGATAACGATCTGCGCTCCCATCGCCCGGCACAGTGAAACCGGCACCGGATTCGCAAGTCCGCCATCCACCAACCAACGACCTTGATGATGCAAGGGCGTAAACAAACCGGGCAGACTGATAGACCCCCTCACTGCCTCCACCACCGAGCCTTCGCGAAACCATATCTCCCGACCTGTCTCCAAATCCGTCGCCACCACACCGAGCTGACGTTTCAAGCCTTCAAATTCCAGATTCTCGACATGCTCGCCGATGAATTCGATCAACTTATCACCTTGGATCAAGCCCCCACCCAACAGAGTCGGATCGAGAAACCGGATAATCTCTTTCCAGGTCAGGGAGCAACTCCAGTCCTGCAGAAGATCTATTTTATCCGCGGCATAGGCGGCCCCAACCAACGCCCCAATGGAACTTCCACTGACAATATCAGGCTCAATCCCCATCTCGGCAAGGCCGTTGATAATCCCAATATGTGACCAGCCACGGGCTGCACCGCTTCCCAGGGCCAAACCGACTTTCATCTCCATTCGACTACCATCCTGCATCACTCCAAAACCAAATCGCTTAGTATATAGCAGGCTGTGGATGCTGTGACATGGCTTTCACTCAAGTTTGGGCTATTTAGGACAAATCTGAGCATACGCCCAAACTTCTAAACCTGGTAATTTAGTGGTTGGAGAACTGCGCTGGCTCAACTGATATCCAAGGCATGCAGAACCCGTTGTTTCAGTTCCAGCGGTTGGCGGGAGATCAATGCCGGAGGAACACCGATCTTCTTGGTCAGGCGTTGATAACTTTCAAAACCGAAGGAAACCATAAACGGATGCATCCCTGAACCGATGGCGGCCTCATAGTCGCACTTCTCATCGCCAATGGCGTAGGCCCGAGCGGGATTGACCTTCAAACTCTCCCGAATTGCCTGGAACGCCGCGACTTTCTGCTGTTTCAATGGCAAGTGAATGAGAAAGTCGAGACCAGAGACTTCTACCCCGTTGCGTTGATAAAGCGCGCGTAACGTCTTTTCAGGCTCATTGGTGATATTGCGGCTGATCATCCCCACCCTCAGGTCCGGTTGAGCAATCAACCTGTTAATCATTCCCCCCATACCTTCAAACAACTGAGCCCGTTCCCTATAGATTTCAGTCAGGGTGTTTATCAATGCGACGCGTTGCTTCTCCTTTAGCTGTTTGCGGAGATTTTTCGGCAACTCCTTCAGGCCACCGATATATTTGAATATTTTTCGCCGGTCCTGAAAACGTTGTATATCACCAATATCCATATTATGCGTTGAGAACGCTATATTGATCGCCCCAAAGGCATCAATTGTGGTGCCATCCGCATCGAGTATTATGAGTCGGTGGTGCTCAAACATAACTCATCACTATGATTGGGTATTCCAGCGTAGCCGGGCACAAACATCGATTAAATCCCTACTCCATGACTATTTTATGATATCGGCCTGGATTTAGCAGAAAACAACCTCTGCATGAGTCCCGAAGCGGCCAATTCGATTTGCCTTCAGACAACGACACTCTTTCCAGGCATCAATGATATGCTGTTCCGCTCTGCGGTGAGTGTCGTCCATGAGAATGACGCAATCGTCAGCCAGATGATCCACCAGGGTAGGAAGCAGACCATAACGACCACCAGGATTGCTGCTGGGAGGACCGTCGCATATCACCAATGCGATCTTTTCCATCACCAGACCTTGCGGTATTTGATACCAACGATATCCCTCATAATCGACCAATGGAGCATGGAGCAAGGTAATATGGGAAAATTCAAGATAATTGAGGACCCTACGCAGGTAGTCGTACCAGATTTTACTATGCTCCAGGACGATAAACTGGCGACCGGTCTGCCTCGTCAACGCCCCCATCAGTAGGGTGGTAGCACCGGAGCCACACTCAAGAATAGTCCCTTCGGAACCTTTAACATGTCCACCCACATGCCGCAGATAGGACAAACCCGCAGCATAACCAGGATTTCCCCATGCAAGCGCCAGCAAAAGAATGTCGAGGCCACTCAGTGGCTTATTCTGTGATTTGCCATAGATTCCAGAACAGACCCTCGCCAGCAGGTCAGCCTTAAAGGGCAATAGCTTGTCTCTTAACCAGTTCATTTTTTCCAACCACTTTCAACCTAGTCTGTAAAGAGATCTTAACCAAATGCTGTTACAGTCATGTTGCGCTGATAGCGTTTATTAGCCTTACCTGAACAATGCTTGTCCGGATTCAATAATGAGATAAAAGTGATGAAGGAGATAATATGATCGATTGGGAGCGTTTGGATCGGCAAGAGCAGGTCAAGCTCCGGGAGGCCTTCGGCCACCACCTTGACACACTGCCTCCTAGCTGTTCACTTGATATGAAGATAGCCCGATTTCAGGAGTGGTTGAGCCTTAGGGGTATTCAGTACAAAGACCAGACTAAAGAATCCGCTAAATGCTAACCAGGCCATAAGTATCCTGACACACGACGGCCCGTCGTTGAATACCAAAGGTTTCGGGCTACAAGAATGTGCCCCAATATCGGTTACCGATACTTCTCAAACTACAACTGCCCCCATTCATTTCCATAGTCGACGACAATGCCGTCTCTGCCTGTCCCACGCAGAAATGCAGTCAGAGAATCGAAGCTTGTATCTCAATTTGAGAAATTAGCGATTAATCTTCCCCTTGCGTAAACAAAAGATGAAAAAAAACGCTAAATCAGTGTCAATAACAGTTAATTTTATTGAAGATTTGCCGACTAATTAATTGAGTATCAGGACTTACCGGCACATTTTCAGACCTCCGCTCTGAGGCCTTTCAAGGGTTGATCAAGCGGCGACAAATGTACCTAAGGGGCGAAATAGTAAATATCTCATAAAGATAATGGTAATTGTCCATGCATATTGACTAATTACCTTCAAGAACATCTTGTAATTTGTTGATATTATGCTATTTTTTAAATTACATACAGATCGATTGAGTTTACGACCATGACTGGCTTATACAAGACCCGCACCTGCAGAGAGTGCTCCCATCAAATCATCAATGGAATCGCCTGCGACTGGCAACCCAATGAATGCCCGATCCAGATTGAGAAGAGACAGAGTAAAAAAGCCTCCAAGACGAAGGCCTTCTTTTTGACCAATCTGCTGATCGCTGATGATTTTGACGCGGTTCGCAGCAGCAACTAGTGTGGTGTAACGTATAAATGGCACATATCAGCGCGACGGGAAGCCGTTAGCTGCAAGGCGCGTCTCGCAGGGAATGGCATGCCCTTTACAAGAGACGCAACGCCGCAGATGACGGCTTC
>JASFJX010000031.1:0-13137 GCA_050119385.1 Candidatus Thiodiazotropha sp.
TAGTCTGCTCCGCGATACTCTTAATCACATCAAGCACGGTGTTGATATCAACACTACTTTTCTTTAATTCAGTTATGACTTCCGTATTTTCCTCGATCTGTCCACCCAGTCGACACACACTCTCCACTGCGTTTTTTACCATGACATGACCGTTCTCGGCCTCCACATTGACCTCACTCGCAGCTCTGGAGGTATTGCCAATATTCAATTCTACTTCACGCACAGTAGTGGCCATCTGGGTCATGGCTGTTGCTATCTGATCGGTTTCGCGCTGCTGCTGTTGTATATTAGAATTGGTCTGCGTTGTTACAACAGAAAGCTCTTCCGCTGCGGTCGAGAGTTGCTCGGTTGTATTGCTGATGCGCAAAATCATCTCATGAAGATTATCGCGCATAGCGACTATAGCCTGTTGCAGTTTGCCGATTTCGTCCTGCCCATTCACTTCAACTTCACAGGCAAGATCACCCAAGGCAATATTTTCAAGCTCATCGACTGTTTTACGCATCCGCTTTATGACACGATTAGATACCAGCCAGCTCACAGAAATGCCGATGACAAATGAGGTAATAACCAATATACCCAATACACTGAGTGCGGCATGTTCACGTTCAGCAGCCCGGTATGTGGCCTTTTCAGTAAATTTTTCGATCTCCGATAAAAGTGCCGCGGTCTCTGCGGCCATATTCTCTTCCTCAATCTCTATTTGCTCCACTAAAAGCTCAGCCTGCTTGTTTTCGCCTTTCGATAACAGGTTAAACATATCATGCGCATGTCCTTCAAATCTCTGGTGTTGTCGTTCTATCTTTCCCACCACCCGAGCAATCCTTTTGAACTCTTGGAACTCATAATTCCCGGTTGCTTCCGTTAAGCCCTTTTCAACCAGTACACTGAATGTCTGGAAATCATTGTTAACCAATCTACTGTACTGGTCGAATTTTTTGATATTGTTCTGTTTGTAATCTGATACGCTTGCGTCATACTGTTGGAGTAATCCAAACCGAATTACCCGCTCTACATACCGGATCTGCTTCAGTTGATTTTCTGTATTTTGCATCATGACAGAGGTCATCGGAATATATCTATTCACGATGCTGTCAAGCTCGCCCCCGATCTGATTCATGGTCCATATTGCATAACCCGAACAAGTCAAAATCATGGCAAGAAGGAGTGAGGAAATGCTTAATAACTTGTATTTTAAAGAAAGATTATTAATGTAATTGTTCATGGTTATTATCCTATACACCTTTTGTTATTAAGGTATATAGCATTCTAAAAGCCGCGAACTTTAGGTGACTAGTGAATCTTATTCCCTGAGATATGCAAATGGCCGTGTAATTGGTTGCGCAAGCTGAGCTTACCAACTGGATTGGGCAAAAAAAAAACCACATCTGATCGATGTGGGTTTTTAGCTTATATGATTTTATAACCGCTCAGGCTTCTGTATCCGTTTCAGACTTTGCCTGTTCAGTCCCCTCAGGAAGAGGTCGATCCACCAATTCAACATAGGCCATTGGCGCCTGATCTCCCGGACGGTAACCGCACTTCATGATACGCAA
This sequence comes from Candidatus Thiodiazotropha sp., assembly GCA_050119385.1. GTDB lineage: Bacteria > Pseudomonadota > Gammaproteobacteria > Chromatiales > Chromatiaceae > Thiodiazotropha. Next base: position 1,557 of record JASFJX010000031.1, read on the forward strand.
GTAACCTCCCGGACGCTCTTGGTAACGAGGACCGAGTTCAGCGAACAGTTTGCCTACCGCTGCCTTGTCACGTAAACGGTTAAAGGCTAAGCGACGTTTTGCCACACTGTCGGTTTTTGAGAGTGTAATAAGCGGTTCTGCGACACGTCGTAACTCTTTTGCCTTAGGCAGTGTCGTCTTGATCAATTCGTGATTGATCAGAGAAACGGTCATGTTTCTGAACATGGCATTGCGGTGGCTGCTATTACGATTTAACTGCCGTCCAGATTTGCGATGGCGCATGGTTCGATTTCCACAAATTCAAAAGTTAATAAATGGTCAGTACAACTGCTTAGTGTGTCAGTTGCTCTTCAATGTTTTCAGGCGGCCAATGCTCAAGGCGCATACCCAGCGATAGACCGCGACGGGCAAGCACATCCTTTATCTCGGTCAGTGACTTCTTGCCGAGATTCGGCGTTTTCAATAACTCCACCTCGGTGCGCTGAATGAGATCACCGATAAGGAAGATATTTTCTGCCTTCAGACAGTTTGCTGAGCGTACTGTCAGCTCAAGATCATCCACAGGACGCAACAGTATTGGATCAATCGCCGGCTCTTCTGGTTCGGCGACCGTTTCAGCTGCTTCAGCTTCCAGATCGACGAACACTGAAAGTTGGTCGCGCAAAATGCTAGCAGAGCGTCTGATCGCCTCTTCTGGATCGATTGTGCCATTTGTCTCAAGCTCGATCACAAGTCGGTCGAGACCAGTATTCTGTTCCACTCGCGCCGATTCAACGCTGTAGGCTACTTCTCTAATCGGGCTGAATAATGCGTCCACTTGCAACATGCCTATCGGACGCTCATCTCCAGCGCCACCCAGGCGGGTCGCAGCCGGTTGATAGCCTCGCCCCCGGCGCACATTCAGGGTCATGTTTATTTCACCTAACTTGGTCAGTGTGGCGATGACCAGATCGGGATTGGCGATCTCTACATCGTGATCAAGGGCAATATCACTCGCCAAGACCTGTCCCGGGCCTTTCTTCTGCAGCTTCAGAGTGGCCTCGTCACGCGCGTGCATGACGATTGCAACCTGTTTAAGGTTAAGCAGTACATCGAGCACATCTTCCTGAACACCTTCCATCGTGGTGTATTCATGTAGCACGTCGGCGATCTCCACTTCAGTGATCGCACTGCCAGGCATCGACGAAAGCAGGATGCGCCTTAATGCATTCCCCAAGGTGTGGCCAAAGCCCCGCTCCAACGGCTCTAGGGTTACTTTCGCACGCGTGCCCGTGATGGGCTGAACGTTTACTATCCGGGGCTTAAGAAATTCCGTAACGCTATCGATCATCTATTTTTTCCTCGTCAAGGCTTACTTGGAGTAGAGCTCGACGACCAGTTGCTCATTAATCTCTGCAGACAAATCCGACCGATCAGGTACACGCTTCAATTTGCCTTTCATTGCTTTAGGATCAACCTCAACCCAATCGACAAAACCAAACTGTCCTTGCATTTCAAGGGCACCCTGTATTCTTGTCTGCTTCTTTGCCTTTTCCCGCACTGACACTTCATCTTCGGCAGAGACCTTGAATGAAGGTACATTAACTATCTTGCCATTGACTTGAATGGCCTTATGGCTTACAAGTTGGCGCGCTTCAGCCCGGGTAGCACCAAAGCCCATTCGATATACAATATTATCCAGCCGCGTCTCGAGCAGCTGTAACAAATTCTCGCCGGTCGCGCCTTTATTCTGTGCAGCAGCTTTGTAGTAGTTGCGAAACTGCTTTTCCATAATGCCGTAGATGCGACGAACTTTCTGCTTCTCACGCAGCTGCAGTCCATAGTCGGATACCCGACGACGGCGATCGCCCATCTGGCCGGGGACCTTCTCCATATTGCACTTGGAATCGAGTGAGCGTACTCGACTCTTCAAGAAAAGGTCAGTGCCTTCCCTGCGACTTAACTTACACTTGGGTCCGATGTACCTTGCCATGTTTCAGTAACTCCAGTAGTTAGACGCGGCGCTTCTTGGGAGGACGGCAGCCATTGTGGGGAATAGGCGTAACATCAGAGATGCTAGTGATCTTAAAACCTGCATTGTTCAGGGCTCGAACGGCAGATTCACGACCAGGTCCGGGGCCTTTTACGTTCACATCAAGATTTTTGACGCCGTACTCCTTGACCATCTGTCCAACACGATCAGCAGCAACCTGAGCTGCAAACGGGGTGCTTTTTCTAGAACCGCGGAATCCCGACCCACCAGCGGTGGCCCACGCTAATGCGTTGCCTTGGCGGTCACTAATGGTAATGATTGTGTTATTGAAAGAGGCATGGATGTGCGCAACTCCATCGGTTACACTCTTCTTCACCTTTTTCTTACCACGGATGCTAGGTTTAGCCATCTTCTGTACCTACAGATTGTATAATATAGTTTTGATTAACGCTTGATCGGGCGACGCGGACCTTTACGTGTCCTGGCATTCGTACGCGTACGCTGTCCACGAAGCGGAAGCCCGCGACGATGACGAATTCCGCGATTACAACCCAAGTCCATCAGACGTTTGATATTCATGGAAATTTCACGACGCAGATCACCTTCGACCGTGTAGCGAGCTACGATCGTACGTATACTCTCTACCTGCTCTTCACTGAGCTCCTGTATCTTGACATCTGGTGCAACGCCGGCCTCTTTACAGATATCACCGGCGGTAGAACGCCCGATACCGTATATCGATGTCAGCGCTATGACCGCATGTTTTCGGTCTGGTATGTTGACCCCTGCAATTCGAGCCATTTTAAAATCTCCTGAACAAACCCCCGGCATTCTACCAAAGGGAAACGCACAATATTACCCTACACATCCACTTGCATCAAGCGGAAGTGGTACTTAATTTTGCACTGATTAACCCTGACGCTGCTTATGGCGCCCTTCTTTACAGATTACTCTGACGACGCCATTCCGGCGCACAATTTTGCAATTTCGGCAGATCTTCTTAACCGATGCACGCACTTTCATGATTTTAGACTCCAAAAATTAAAACTTTAGCGCTTGACTCTAGCGTAATAGCCCTGCACCGCCGCCTTTCAGATTGGCCTTTTTCATCAGGCCATCATATTGATGCGACATCAGGTGCGCCTGTACCTGCGCCATGAAATCCATCACCACAACGACGATAATCAACAGTGAGGTACCGCCAAAATAGAAAGGTACATTCCAACCGACAATCAGAAATTCAGGTAGCAAACATACCAGGGTGATGTAGATTGCACCCCAAAAGGTCAATTTACTCATTACTCCGTCAATATATTTTGCCGTTTGTTCGCCAGGACGTATGCCCGGGATAAACGCGCCTGATCGCTTCAAATTGTCGGCAGTCTCCCGTGAATTGAATACCAATGCGGTATAGAAAAAACAGAAAAAGATTATCGCCGCGGCATAAGCCATCACGTACACAGGCTCACCCGGTGACAATTTGGCGAATATATCCTGAATCCACCGGGTACCTTCCGTATTACCGAACCACTGACCCAAGGTCGCCGGAAACAGGATAATACTAGAAGCGAAGATCGGTGGTATTACACCCGCCATATTCAACTTCAATGGCAGGTGAGTACTTTGCGCAGCCAGCATTCGTCTGCCCTGTTGACGTTTGGCGTAATTGATCGTGATCCTGCGCTGCCCCCGTTCCACGAAGACGACAAAAGCGGTTACCGCAATGGCCAATACGAACAGAAAGAGAATTGTCAGCGCATTCAGCTCACCTGTCCGGGCAAGTTCCAGGGTTCCACCAATCGCAGAAGGCAACCCGGCAACGATACCTGCGAAAATGATCATTGATATACCATTGCCTATGCCCCGTTCAGTGATCTGCTCACCCAACCACATCAGGAACATGGTACCAGTAACCAGAGATACCGCAGCCGTCACAACAAAGCCTATACCTTGATGAATGACGATGGTTTCACCGCCTACGGTCTGACTCTGCAGCGCAATGGAGATACCCACCGCCTGGAAAGTAGCCAGTACAACAGTGCCATAACGAGTGTACTGGGTAATTTTTCTACGACCGGATTCACCCTCTTTCTTCAACTGTTCCAAGGTAGGGATAACGGCCGACATCAACTGCATGATAATCGATGCGGAGATGTAGGGCATGATGCCGAGCGCGAACAGACTGGCACGCTCCAGCGCCCCCCCGGAAAACATGTTGAACATATCAAGGATCGATCCTTGAGCCTGCTCGAACAATGCCGCTAATGCCACCGGGTTAACGCCAGGCACCGGTATGAATGTACCGATACGGAACACCAACAGAGCACCAGCGACAAACAGCAGCCGTTGACGAAGCTCTGTCAACCGGCCCATGCCACCTAGCGCACCCATCATTTGTGTTCCTTGGTTAGCCATAGTTACTCGACCTTACCGCCAGCCGCCTCTATCGCAGCTTTAGCGCCTTTAGTGACACCAATACCCTTTACGGTTACGGCACGATTAATACTGCCGGAAACGAATATCTTCGCCCTCTTTACCGAACGGGTGATGATATTGGCTTTTTTCAACGCGTCCAGATCAACCAGATCGCCTTCAATCTTTGCCAACTCGCCAAGACGAACCTCAGCCGTTGACATAGATACCCGGGAGGTGAAGCCCACTTTAGGCAGACGCCTTTGGAGGGGCATTTGTCCACCCTCGAAACCAACTTTATGATAGCCGCCAGATCGCGATTTCTGACCTTTATGGCCACGCCCACAGGTCTTACCAAGACCGCTACCGATACCTCGACCGACGCGTTTACGGTCGGTTTTGCTGCCAGCGGCGGGTTGTAGTGTATTCAATCGCATGATTATGCCTCCACAACCTTGACCATATAATTGACTTTATTCACCATGCCTCGTGTCGCGGGAGTGTCTTCCACTTCAACGATCTGGTGCATACGTCTCAAACCCAATCCGGCGACACACGCTTTATGGCTAGCTAATCTGCCATTAGTGCTGCGCACCAGAGTCACACGCATCGTTTTCTTTTCTGCCATGACCTACCCCAGGATATCTTCGACGCTCTTGCCGCGCTTTAGCGCAGCGGATTCGGCATCCGTCATCTCTTGCAAGCCGTTAATAGTCGCTCGAACGACATTAATGGGATTGTTGGTGCCGATACACTTAGCTAAAACGTTCTGCACACCCAGCACCTCGAATACAGCGCGCATCGCACCACCAGCGATGATGCCGGTACCATCTGAAGCCGGTTGCATGTGCACCTTGGCCGCACCATGCCTCCCCGTGAGCGGATACTGTAAGGTTGAACCGTTCAGGCGAACCGATACCATGTTCTTTCGCGCTGTTTCCATGGCTTTCTGAATCGCCACTGGTACTTCACGCGCCTTTCCGGTACCGAAACCAATCCGCCCCTTACCATCACCGACAACAGTCAGCGCAGAGAAACCGAACTGGCGGCCACCTTTAACAACCTTTGCCACTCGGTTTACATTGACCAGCTTTTCTAGAAGCTCGTCGCCCTCAGGCTTTGCATTGAAATTAGCCATAATCCAGAACCTTTAAAATTGGAGACCGGCTTCACGTGCCGCTTCTGCGAGAGCCTTAACCCGCCCATGGTAACGAAAACCAGAGCGATCAAAGGCCACACTCTCTACACCAGCGGATTTAGCCCGCTCGGCGATATATTTACCGACAATCTTGGCTGCATCGACGTTACCGCTGGCACCGCTGATTTCACTTCGTATCGTCTTGTCGAGGGTCGAGGCACTTGCCAGCACATTGCCGCCTTGAGGGCTAATGACCTGTGCATAGATATGTCGAGGCGTTCGATGTATAGAGAGACGAAATGCGCCAAGCTCTTGTATCTTTGCTCGAGTACGACGTCCACGACGTATGCGTGATAATTTCTTTTCCATCGTTTTACCCTATTTCTTCTTGGCTTCTTTACGCGCTACATATTCGTCAACGTAGCGTACGCCTTTGCCTTTATAGGGCTCCGGCGGACGGAAAGCGCGAATTTCCGCTGCCACCTGGCCGACACGCTGCTTGTTGCTTCCGCTCACGACTATCTCTGTAGCCGATGGCGTCGCGATACTGATCCCTTCGGGAACCGGGTAGTCGATCGGATGCGAAAAACCCAGGTTAAGGTTAAGAGATTTACCCCCGGCTTGGGCGCGGTAACCGACACCAACCAGTTGCAATTTCTTCTCAAATCCCTGGCTGACACCAGTCACCATATTGTTTACCAGTGCGCGCATGGTCCCCGCCATGGCCCAAGAGGCTTTGTCCTCTTCCTTCGGCGCCACTTTGAGGGAGCTATCCTCTTCAGCAATATCAACCAATGGATGAATGTCCATTGCCATTTCGCCCTTGGGCCCCTTGATACTCAGTGAAAGATCACTTTTTGTGACGGTCACACCAGAGGGCAGTGTTATTGGACTTTTAGCTACTCGTGACATCCCATCACCCCCTTAAGCCACGTAGGCGATGACTTCACCGCCCTGACCCGTCTCACGGGCAGCTCGGTCTGACATCACACCTTTTGAGGTGGAGATAATCGCCACACCTAGACCACCACGCACCTTGGGTAACTCATCCTTACCCTTATAGACACGCAGCCCGGGGCGACTGACTCGCTTGATTAAATCGATAACAGGGCGACCCTGATAGTAGCGCAACTCCAAAACCAATGTCGGCTTCGTGGCTTCGCTGTTGATTGAGACTTCCTGCAGGAAACCTTCATTTTTCAGAAGGTTAGCGATCGAGAGCTTTAGCTTTGAGGATGGCAGCTCTACCTTAGTCTTCTTGGCTGCCTGGCCATTACGGATGCGTGTAAGCATATCCGCGATGGGATCTGACATACTCATATTGAGCTCCTGTGGTCAGTCCGCCTTTGTGGCGCGATACCGAGTATATGATTAACAAATGGGCCGTCAACTGCCCAGGGTAAAGGCGCGGTATTATACGCTTACCAACTTGCTTTAACAAGCCCCGGAACATCACCGCGCATTGCGGCTTCCCGTAGCTTGTTCCTGCACAGTCCGAATTTACGGTAGACGCCGTGTGGCCGGCCTGTCACTCGGCAACGATTCTGCTTGCGAGAGGGACTTGCATCCCGAGGCAGTTTCTGCAACTTTAGCGTTGCCTCTTCGATCTGCTCGAATGTGCTGTTTGGATTCTTGATCACCGCCTTCAGAGCACTACGCTTTGCAGCATATTGGGAGGCGACACGGGCACGTTTTGTTTCACGTGCGATCATGCTCTTTTTTGCCATATCTGGACTCAGTTCTTAAAAGGAAATTTAAAGGCTTCCAACAACGCACGACCTTCTTCATCGGTCTTTGCCGTGGTGGTGATGGTTATATCCAAGCCACGTATTGCGTCGATCTTGTCGTAATCGATCTCAGGAAACATAATTTGCTCTTTAACGCCCATGGAGTAGTTACCACGACCATCGAAAGATTTTGCGTTCAGGCCGCGAAAATCCCGAATACGGGGTATCGCGATGTTGATCAGGCGATCAAGGAACTCATACATACGCTCACGGCGCAGGGTCACTTTGCAACCGATCGGCCACCCCTCTCGCACCTTAAAGCCTGCGATTGATTTTCTGGCATGAGTAATGATTGCTTTTTGCCCGGCTATCTTTTCCATGTCTGCGACGGCGTTTTCCAAGACTTTTTTGTCGCCAATCGCTTCACCGACACCCATGTTAAGAGTGATCTTGGTGATTTTTGGCACCTGCATGATGCTACCGAACTGAAACTTGCCCATTAGTTCCTGGACAATGGTTTCATTATATTGTTGCTGTAATCTAGCCATGTCTGATCACGCCTCAGATGTCAACGACTTCTTGATTCGATTTAAAAATACGAACCTTCGTGCCATCTTCAAGAATTTTAAATCCAACCCGATCACCCTTATCGGTTACCGGATTGTAGAGAGCTACATTAGAAATATGTAAAGGCATCTCCTTGTTTAGAATGCCTCCTGGCTCGCCGCGATTGGGATTTGGCTTGGTGTGCTTTTTTGCCATGTTGACATTTTCAACAACCAACCGGTCATCCTCCAGCATTCTGACTACCGTACCGCGCTTGCCTTTATCCTTTCCGCTGATGACGATAACTTCGTCACCCTTTTTTATCTTGCTTGCCATTGATGCCGCCTCACAATACTTCGGGTGCGAGCGAAATAATTTTCATAAATCGCTCACTCCTTAATTCACGGGTCACGGGGCCAAAGATACGTGTACCTATGGGCTGCAGTGCATTGTTCAAGAGTACTGCTGCATTCGTGTCGAAACGGATCACCGATCCATCCGGACGACGAACGCCTTTTTTGGTTCTGACTACAACAGCATTGTAGACATCACCTTTTTTCACCTTGCCTCTAGGTATGGCATCTTTGACACTGACTTTTACGATATCTCCGATCCCTGCATAGCGGCGATGAGAACCACCCAGCACCTTTATGCACTGAACCTGCTTCGCGCCACTGTTATCAGCAACACTGAGGTTGGTCTGCATCTGAATCATGGTATTGCCCTAATTCCAAATAGTTTCGATTGGACGCTCACTGAGAAAATTGTCTCAGCTAGCACGCTCCAGTACTTTAACCAAACGCCAGGTTTTGGTCTTCGACAGTGGACGACACTGCTCCACCATAACGGTATCGCCTTTCTGGCACTCGTTCGTTTCGTCATGCGCATGTACCTTTGTGGAACGGCGCATGTATTTTCCGTATACCGGGTGCTTGACACGTCGCTCAACGGATACGGTAATCGATTTATCCATCGCGCTGCTGACAACCTGTCCAACCAGCGTCCGGTTCGTTGCCTGCTGCTCACTCATGATGCATCACCCGACTTCTGTTCATTCATAAGAGTTTTAACTCGTGCTATATCCTTTCGAATTTCGTTCATGCGCGATGGCTTGGTTAGTTGGCCAGTACCACGCTGCATGCGCAGGTTAAACTGCTCTTTCAGAAGTTCGTCGAGGGTAGTCGTCAGCTCTTGTTGAGATTTATTTCTTAACTCTGATGCTTTCATTACATTACCGTCCGCTTCACAAAAGTGGTCGAAACAGGCAACTTGGCAGAAGCAAGTGCAAATGCCTCTCTAGCAATCTCTTCGGAGATTCCTTCGATCTCATAGAGCATGCGGCCTGGCTGAATCTGAGCAACCCAGTATTCTACGTTACCCTTACCTTTACCTTGGCGAACTTCCAAAGGCTTCTTTGTGATCGGCTTGTCTGGAAAGATTCGGATCCAGATTTTACCGCCACGTTTTACATGTCTGGTGATAGCACGCCGAGCGGCCTCAATTTGCCTTGCAGTGATACGGCCTCGTCCGGTGGATTTAAGCCCGAATTCACCAAAAGAGACGTCGCTACCCTTGAAGGCCAGTCCTCGATTGCGCCCTTTATGCTGTTTACGAAATTTTGTCCGTTTAGGCTGTAACATTGTTTACGACCTCTTAGCCGGTGAAGTAGTTTTGGTCTCTACCTCAGCTTCCTCGTTATCACCGTAGACTTCACCCTTGAAGACCCATACCTTAACGCCGATGATACCGTAGGTTGTATTCGCTTCCGCAAAGCCGTAATCGATGTCCGCACGCAGTGTGTGCAACGGCACACGCCCTTCCCGATACCATTCGGAACGAGCAATTTCAGCGCCGTTGAGTCGACCGCTGATGTTGACCTTGATACCCTCGGCTCCGAGACGCATGGCGTTCTGCACAGCTCGCTTCATAGCACGCCGGAACATGACACGCCTCTCTAATTGCTGGGCGATGCTCTCACCGACCAACTGGGCATCAAGCTCCGGCTTGCGGATCTCCTCTATGCTCATGTGGACGGGAATACCCATCATGCTGGAGACCACGGATCTCAATGCGTCGATATCCTCGCCCTTTTTACCAATCACCAGTCCGGGACGTGCCGTGTGGACAGTGATGTGCGCGTTATTTGCCGGGCGATCGATCTGTATTCGACTAACAGATGCCTGTGACAGCTTCTTTTTCAGAAAATCTCTGACTTCGAGATCATTGTTCAACAGATCCGCATAGTGCTTGGAATCCGCATACCACTTGGAAGTCCAGTCTTTAACGATGCCTAGACGTATCCCGGTTGGATGTACTTTTTGACCCATTTCGGCCTCTCTTGCCTGTTACTTTTCCGCCACAGTCACGTTGATGTGACTGGTGCGTTTGAGAATCCTGCTTGCACGACCTTTGGCGCGTGCACGAATACGCTTCATGGTCGGTCCTTCATCGACACTGACGGCGGCTACCTTCAATTCATCAATGTCAGCACCATCATTGTGCTCTGCATTGGCTATCGCCGATTCAAGCACCTTTTTAACCAAACCTGCGCCCTTCTTTTTACTGAACGACAGAATATCCAGGGCCTGCTCAACGGGTAGTCCACGTATCTGATCGGCGATCAGCCGCCCCTTCTGTGCTGAAATCCGGGCATGACGCAATTTAGCTGTAGTCTGCATCGTCACTTCCTCTACTTGGACTTCTTATCAGCGGCATGGCCACGATAAGTGCGGGTCAGCGCAAACTCACCCAACTTATGTCCAACCATGTTCTCGGATATCAAAACCGGCACATGTTGTTTGCCGTTGTATACAGCGATCGTCAACCCCACCATTTCAGGCATGACTATTGATCTACGCGACCAAGTCTTGATTGGACGCTTGTTGTTCTGGGCTACCGCCTCATCCACCTTCTTCATCAGATGGTGGTCAATGAATGGGCCTTTTCTGATTGAACGTGGCACGACTCTAACCCCTAATCAATTATTTACGGTTTCTACGGCGCACAATCATCTTGTTTGTGCGTTTGTTGGTACGTGTTTTGTACCCTTTGGTTGGTACGCCCCAAGGCGACACCGGATGGCGACCACCCGAAGTCCGCCCCTCACCACCACCATGCGGATGATCAACCGGATTCATGGCAACGCCACGTACAGTCGGACGTACGCCTTTCCAACGTTTGGCACCGGCTTTACCCAGTGAGCGCAGAGTGTGTTCAGAGTTCGAAACCTCTCCAATCACTGCCCGGCAATCTACTGGAACCTTGCGCATTTCACCGGAGCGCAGACGCAAAGTAGCATAGTCACCTTCCCGCGCCACCAGTTGCACCGATGCGCCAGCGGAACGCGCAATCTGGGCACCTTTACCAGGCTTCATTTCGATACAGTGCACCACGGAGCCGAGGGGCATATTCCGCAAGGGCAGGCAGTTACCTACCTTGATCGCCACCCCCGAACCTGACTCGACCTTATCACCAACGTGCAGGTTGTTGGGCGCGATGATGTAGACGCGCTCGCCGTCTGCATAACGGATCAGCGCGATGTGCGCGGTCCGGTTCGGATCATATTCAAGACGCTCGACTGTTGCTGGAATACCTTCCTTATTGCGCTTGAAATCGATGACGCGGTAGCGTTGTTTATGTCCACCGCCTCGATGGCGCGTAGTGATACGACCGTTGTTGTTACGACCGCCACTTTTACTCTTTTTGGCAACCAGCGGACCATAGGGCGCGCCCTTATGGAGCTCTTGATTGACGACCTTGACCACAAATCTGCGGCCTGCGGAGGTC
>JASFJX010000032.1:0-13132 GCA_050119385.1 Candidatus Thiodiazotropha sp.
AAAAACATCCCGCAATAGAGGCCAACCGTGGACAGTATCCCGTTTGCGATACCAGCTGAGCAGTCCTAGATGATATTTCTGCCTGATTTGTCTGACGTACTTAGGTAACTCTGCATTAGCGTCACCTGTTGAGCGCGCCGTATCGATTTCAGGTTTGAATAGTGCCGCTTCCGATAGTAGAGGGGCGTCTCGCACCGCACGCAGATCATTCAGCAATGGCAGAATAATCATTGGAATGTCGGCATCACCACCCTGCAGCTTCTCCAGATAATCGGGTAGTTGAATAAGCGCCAACATCAAGGCTTCGGCAGCATCCTCCTCTTGCCTGACCGCACCATTCGCCATATCCCTGACGACCAGCTCCATCTCCTCGGTGAGCATACTGGGTCCATATACTTGAACCATCTGCAAGACGCGGGCAATCTGGTGCAGATGATCACCACATTCGGCAAGTAAACTGCCATCCCCCGGAGACTCTACATGGGCTTCAAGGGCCTGCCGGGCATGACGAATGGAGACATCCAACTCATCCTTAACCCAATTCAGCGCACCAAAATCTCGCGCATTTCTCATAACTGGCGCACTCCAATTGAGGTGATGGATGAGGTAACTCTGGCAATTCGCATCGGCTCACGCACCTATCGGTAATCTCAACCACTAAGAAGGTAAGCGGAAACCTGCAACGGATTTCTGCAGCTGATCGGAGAGATCCGCCAACATACCGATCGAGTTAGCCGTTTGGTGAGTACCTTCAGACGTCTGGTTAGTAATCTCCTGAATAACACTCATCGTATCCTTAACGGTCACAGCCTGAGTCGACTGATCCTGCGCTGACGATGCGATCTTACTTGTCAGGTCGGCAATGTATTGGGATACGCTTTCAATCTCTTTCAGCGCCTCACCGGCATCCTCGGCGAGTGTCGCTCCCTTGACCACGCCTGAGGTACTTGCCTCCATAGAGGTTACAGCCTCGTTGGTATCGGCCTGAATGGTCTTTACCAGGGCCTCAATCTGTTTGGTTGCATTGATTGATCGCTCAGCAAGACGTTGCACCTCGTCCGCTACCACCGCAAAGCCGCGCCCCGCTTCACCTGCCATGGCTGCCTGCATGGCTGCGTTCAAGGCCAGGATATTGGTCTGATCCGCGATATCATCGATCAGCTCCACGATATCACCGATCTCTTGTGAACTCTCACCCAGACGTTTGATACGCTTCGAGGTCTCCTGAATCTGTTCACGGATATTGTCCATGCCGGTGATAGTATTACGTACGGTATCCGCACCGGTGCTTGCAATCTCTACCGAACGCTTTGCAACCTCAGCCGACTCAGCAGCATCCTGGGACATCTGATCGATGGCCTGAGTCATCGCCTTGATCGAATCATTGGCCTGGGTGATCTGCTCCGCCTGATGCTCACTCGCCTCGGCAAGATGCATAGCGGTGGCGCGACTCTCTTGAGTTGCTCCGGAGACCTGCTCAGAGGTGGTGTTAATGGTGGTTACCAGTTCTCGTAGCGCTTCGATGGCGTAGTTGATGGAGTCGGCAATCGCTCCGGTAATGTCCTCGGTAACGCTGGCTGTTACAGTCAAGTCACCATCCGCCAAATCACCCATTTCGTCGAGCAGCTGGAGGATAGCTTTCTGGTTGGCTTCGTTTTGTTGTTTACTGGCCTGCTCCCGACGTTGCGCATCCATGATCAACTGCGCTCCCAAAACAACCAGAAACAGTGCTGCCGCAGCACCGAATACGGCGATCATTCCAGGTCCTGCTTTTAAACCGAGAAATGAGAAACGTCCTGGCGATTGACCGAAGGCCTCGATTAACTCTTCCGCCGCGTTACTTACAATATCGGATAGTCTATTGACCGCTGAGGCCGCTTCAAGGGCAGGCAAGACATCAGGAATATTATTGATGATCTCGGTGGAGTTATCGCTTATTGTAGTGAACAGCGTAGAGACATCCGCCAGTCTCTGCTTGGCGATTGTGTCGGTAACCTTATCGATAGCCAGCTCTTTGTCACCCTCGATCAATCCTTGCAGGATCCGGCCGAAGTAGTCGGCATCCCGGCTAAATTGGTCAATCGCAGCCGCAGTCTCCTGGCCACCCTCGAGCACCAGGTTGACGTTTGAGTTAATACGCTGAATCAACATCTCCTGTTCGGTGGCGATGTAGATCTGCCGTCTGGGGGCATTACTGTTGATCAAAACCTCGACCAACTCTTCTGACAACTCCTGTAACTGAGGCACGAACTCGGATATGATGGCGGAGAATTCATCGATCGCAAGAATATTCTCTTGAGCCTTCAGGATCTCATCGATATTCCCCTGCAGTTCAATCCAGTTGATCTCAAGATTCTGCACCGCAGGTAAAACCTCCTCTGGCGAAGCCGGAAGTCCTTCACTTTTAGCACCATTCTTCAACTCCCACATGATGTTGTCGAAGCGATCGCGACTATTTTTCAACGGCGCAAAGGACTGGAGTTCACCACGAGCAGCCGAAATAGCATACTTTGCGATGCGCTGTGCCAATACCTGCTGCTCGGCAGCGCGTATCAAATATTGCTCATCGTAGGATTCGCGCTTGGTGGTATGTAAGAAAGTTACGAGTGCAAGGACTAAACTCACCAACACCAGAACGGCAAATATGGTGATAACCTTGTTAGAGGGCAACGTACTACCCGCGCGTCTACCTTTCATTCTGAATTCTCCCAATATCTAAAGCCATGTCCTCATCCGATGTTCGCCGTTGGATCAGTTCGCTGCAATCTGAAAGCCTGGGTCTTCCGCCAATGCGGAGAGACTGAAAACCGGCCATGTCATGCCGTCCTGATCAAATTCAAACTGTACATATTTTGTAAATTTATCGTTGACTAATTGCGTCTTCCTCGCAGTCTCTTTAGAAAAGTGACGCATACCCACCATCTCCCCGACCAAGATCCCGGTCAAGCCACTCCCCAGGGTAAACACAAGCACCCGGCTGCGTCTGCCTTGTCGAGTTTTTTCACCGATCAGATAGAGCTGCAGGTCAACCACAGGAATCAGTGTCCCACGTACGTTCGCCACCCCCATCATCCAAGGTTTCGAGCCAGGTACGGGAGTCAGCGAAGAAGGGTGATTGAGAATCTCTTTGACACCACTCAATGGTGCGACGAATCGATGCTCTCCCACATAGAACATCACGCCCTCCCAGTAGCTCTGGATCAGCTTCTGCTGGGGAAGACCATAGGCCCTATCCTGACAGCGCTGCTCCAATTCCGACAGGAGCGCAACCACCGCCTGTGGCGTCTCTACAGAGGAGGAAGCGGCAAAAGTCGTATCAGGCATTGATCAACGCCTTGATTTTATTCAATAAATCAGCAGGGGCCACCGGTTTTACCAGGTATTCCGTGGCGCCTTGGCGCATGCCCCAGTTTTTGTCGGTCTGCTGACCCTTAGTGGTGACCATGATGACCGGTATGTTAGCTGTTGACTCATTATTTTTAAGCTGCCTGGTAGCCTGGAATCCGTTCAGTACAGGCATCACCACATCCATGACAATGATGTCAGGCAGTTCCTGCTTGGCTATATCTACGCCTTCTTGACCATCCTTTGCCACAAGTATTTGATATCCATGCTTTTCTAGAATTTTCTTAAATATATGAATTTCAGTGGGTGAATCATCAACCACCAGAACCCTGGCGTTGGACTGACTCGTTACCGGTACATCGCTTTCGACGGATTGATCGCGACCCTTGCGAAAGATATTTTTAATCATCGTCATTCTCTATCCGGTGGTTTTCTGCCTTATCGGCTGATATCAAAATGTCTTTAAAAATCATGCTGCATGCTTTGCATAGCGTTTAATTGCTCCAAGTAATTCATCCTTAGTGAAAGGCTTGGTCAGATACTGCTCCGATCCAACAATGCGGCCACGAGCCCTGTCGAAAAGACCATCCTTGCTCGAGAGCATGATTACAGGAATATTCTTAAAGACATCATTGTGTTTAATAAGCGCACAGGTCTGATAGCCATCAAGCCTCGGCATCATGATATCGACAAAAATCACATCGGGATGGTGATCTGCAATCTTCGCCAACGCTTCGAAGCCGTCTACGGCTGTTGTGACTTCACAACCAGCCTTTTTCAACAGGCTTTCAGCTGTCCTTCGGATTGTTTTACTGTCATCGATGACCATGACCTTAACACCAGAGATGTCCAATTCATTATCATCAGCGCTCACATCAAAACCCTCATGTCAGGGACATAGTTAAATCTGAAACAAAACTGGGATCACAAGCGTCCCAGCAACCATCTATATTGCTAAACATACAGAGAAAATTGCAAAACATACAGAGAAATGCGTTCGCCGGGTAGCACTGTCGATAATCCGCACAGGTGCTCTGATTGCATACTGCCTAATAATGGAAAAAAAATGACCACTTAAGTAACTGGTCTTGAGATCACCCTCAACACCGCTGCTTGTGTTAACTATAGATGAAGCCAACATCTCAGGCTCAGACGATATGGCTGACTGGTAGGGACCCTCTTCAGCGATAGTAAATTCTGTGGACAAGCACATCACAAACAGCACAAATGCCTTGAATTTCAATAAAATATAAAACTCATGCGTGATCTAGATATACTGTGTCGCCATAGCAACACACCTCCAAATCAGTATCGACGCTACCCTCTCCAGCATATGGGCACGTACCTTCGTAGCGCCCTCTCCACCTGATCAGTTCTCTTAACCTCACTATACCAACACTCAAAATAGCAAGACAGTCTGCCAGCATCAAGAATATACTTCCCAGTTCATAAACTTAAAGCTTGCAATAAGTTTTAGACTGCCATATTTAAACATATATCGGCAATATATTTAGAAACTTAACTCGGTTTTTTAAACACCAGATGACCTCATGACTATACAACTCGGCGTAGTAATGGACCCCATCGATTCCATCAAGATCCATAAAGATAGTACATTCGCAATGCTATTGGCGGCTCAGGCCCGGGGTTGGCGGATACATTACATGGAACAGAAAAATCTCTCTATGCGGGATGGCACTTGCTGGGCGACAACCTATGATTTGCAGGTCTGGGATAATCGATCAAAATGGTTCGAGTTAGGAGAAGGGCATGAACTACCCTTGCACCAGCTGGATGTCGTATTAATGCGCAAGGATCCGCCCTTTGACATAGAATATATCTATTCGACCTATCTATTGGAACAAGCCGAAATCCAAGGTTGCCTGGTAGTTAATCGCCCCAACAGCCTGCGCGATGCCAATGAAAAGATGTTTACCAGTCATTTTCCCCAGTGCACCCCTCCGACACTGGTAACCCGGAATGGTGATGAGATCAGGACATTTCATCAGGAATACGGCGATATAATCCTCAAACCCTTGGGGGGTATGGGGGGGGAGTCTGTATTTCGGATTACCCAAAACGACCCTAATCTTGGTGTAATAATAGAGATATTAACCAAACACGGAAACCGCTATGCCATGGCTCAACGATTCATTCCAGAGATTTCTCGCGGCGACAAGCGTATACTTATGATTGATGGAAAACCTGTACCTTTTGCCCTTGCGAGAATCCCGGCCAATGGCGAAACCAGGGGCAACCTGGCGGCTGGTGGCAGGGGTGAGGGGGTACCCCTCTCAGAGCAGGACCGCTGGATTAGTCAACAGGTGGGGCCGATGCTCAAATCGAGGGGTATTCTGTTTGCCGGGCTTGATGTTATCGGAGACTACCTCACCGAGATAAACGTCACCAGCCCCACCTGTATCAGAGAGCTGGATAGCCAGTATGGGCTCAATATCGCTAGCGACCTGATGGATGCGATTAGTAACAAGTTAAACAAATGATGGTAATCGGCAAACAGACTGATATTCTAGGTATAGGCCTTTTTATCGCTGCCTGTATCCATGCTTTCGTTATTCTCGGCATCAGCTTCAAACCCAGCGATAAGGGTAAACCGGAATTTCGCCAGCAAAGTCTCGAAGTAATGGTGTTACGGAGTCCGGCGGAAGAGAACAAGACAGATGAAAAGGCCGACTTTCTCGCCCAAACCAGCCAACAGGGGGGAGGAGAAGAGACAGACAAGGTGAAACCCCAGATTTCACAGGATGCAATACCGCTCCCCCTGCCGATACAGCAACAGTCGAGAGCGACCCCACCGGAGACACCAGAAGCGGAAAAAACACCGCTAAGCACCAAGGTCTCCAAGCTGAAGACCCCCCCTCCACCACTCCGGGAGGCGCCGCCCCCAGCCCCTTCAATCAGGCAATTGCTAAACAGTAAGGAGGTGGAAATAGCCAGGGTCACAGCCGAGTTGGAAAAAAGGACCAAAGCCTATGCAAAAATGCCCAAGCGAAAATCGATAAACGCCAGCACTAAAGAGTATAAGTATGCCGCATACCTGGATGCCTGGCGCAGAAAGGTGGAACGGATAGGCAATCTAAACTATCCTGACCAGGCGAAAAGAAGCAAACTCTATGGCAATCTGGTATTACTCGTAGCGGTAAAGGCCGACGGCAGCGTCGAGCAAATCAAGGTGCTCCACTCATCCGGCCATAAGATCCTTGATGATGCCGCAGTGCGCATTGTACGCTTGGCAGCTCCCTTTTCACCCTTTCCCAATGAGATAAGAAAAGAGACCGATATTGTTGATATCACCCGCACCTGGCAGTTTTTACGCAGCGGCCGGCTCAACTCGCAATAGCTTGCAGCGGGGCGCCTGCAACTGGATACTATAGCCATGCGCCCAGAAACTAATTTAACCAACCATTTCCTCATTGCCATGCCGCAACTTGAGGACCCAAACTTTTTTCACACCGTCACCTATATCTGTGAGCACACCACTGAAGGTGCCATGGGCATCGTCATCAATCGCCCGATGGATCTGCATCTGGCGGACATCTTCGAGCAACTGGAGATACAGATCAGTGCAAACGATGTTGCGGAGCAACCAGTTTATATCGGTGGCCCGGTACAGAGCGACCGGGGATTCGTGCTGCACGACACCAGCACCGAATGGGCATCGACGCTGCAGGTCACTGCCGAAATCAGTGTTACAACCTCACTGGACATTCTTGAAGCCATCGCCACAGGTAAGGGTCCTCGGCAGAATCTCGTCGCCCTGGGATATGCAGGCTGGGGAGCGGGTCAACTTGAGGAAGAACTGGCTCAGAACGCCTGGCTCAGCGGGCCGGCTAAGAGCGAGATTATCTTCAGCCGAGCCAGCGAAGAGCGTTGGCAGGCTGCCGCCGACCTCCTCGGCGTGGACCTGAACCTGTTGAGCGGCGATACTGGCCACGCATAGAGAGCGGCATAAGGATGGGCACCCTGCTAGGGTTCGATTACGGCAGCCGAAAAATCGGCGTGGCTGTCGGACAGACGGTGACAGGCACAGCAAGCGCACTGGAAACCTTGCATTTGGTTAACCACAAACCGGATTGGAAACGCATAGCGTCTCTTATCGAGGAGTGGAAACCGGAAGCCCTTGTGGTCGGTCTGCCACTCGATGTGGATGACAGTGAAACAGATGCCACACAACCTGCATTACGCTTCTCACGGCAACTTGAGGGACGATTTCATATTAAAGTCTACTTAGCTGATGAGCGGTTTAGCTCTTTCGAGGCCAGGGATAGGCTATGCCATAAGGCAAAGCGATGGGAAGACTATGACGCTGTAGCAGCCAAACTCATTTTGGAAACCTGGTTTAATGAACAATAGAAAAAAACTGATGGATGCCCATGAGGTAAAGTCTCTAGTGGATGTCATGGCATCGGAACTCCACTCTCTACTGAACGCTAGGGGGATCACTGATCCATTAATGGTCGGTATCCGTACCGGTGGTGTCTGGCTAGCAGAGGTTTTGCATAACCAACTCGGACTGGATGAGCCACTCGGCACCCTGGACATCTCTTTCTATCGTGATGATTACACTCGCATCGGAATGAATCCCGAAGTCCACCCTTCCGATCTACCCACACCGGTGGATGACCGCCATATCATCCTGATTGATGATGTTGTACACACGGGGAGGACCATCCGGGCTGCACTCAATGAACTCTTCGACTATGGACGTCCTGCCTCAATCACCTTGGCCACCCTGGTCGATCGTAGTGGGCGGGAACTGCCGATACAGCCCGATGTGGTCGGACTGCATCCGGAGTTGGAACAGGATCAGCACATCACCCTGATCGGACCTGAACCGCTTGAACTCCTGATCGGCACTAAAACAAATCGAAGTTCACGAAGTGATGAACAAGGTTAGACAGCTATGAGTTTCAGTAATAAAACCCTACAACTGGACGAGGAACAGAGGCTGCTTCACTTCCTCACCATTGACGGACTGGATAGGGCGATACTGACTGAAATCCTCGATACAGCAGAGGGATTTACAGGCGTCTCGGAAAGGACTATCAAGAAAGTCCCTCTGTGTCGCGGCAAAGTGGTAGCCAATCTATTCTTCGAAACCAGTACCCGGACACGTACCACCTTTGAACTCGCAGCCAAACGTCTCTCGGCAGATGTCATCAACCTCAACATAAGCGCATCCGCCACCTCAAAGGGGGAAACCCTGTTAGATACGCTACGTAATCTGGAAGCGATGCATGTGGATATGTTCATCGTACGCCATGCCAGCAGCGGTACCGCCCATTTCATTGCACAACACGCCGACCGGGGGGTTGGCGTGATCAACGCCGGTGACGGTCGGCATGCCCACCCCACCCAAGCGATGCTGGATATGTTCACAATCCGCCGACACAAAGGCGACTTCAACGGTTTACGGGTCGCCATTGTGGGGGATGTGCTCCACTCCCGGGTAGCACGTTCGCAAATACTCGCGTTGAATACACTGGGGGTTTCGGAAGTTCGGGTTGTGGCACCCCGCACACTGCTACCATCGGATGCACGCAGTCTCGGTGTCCATGTCTATCACAATATGGAAGAGGGCATCTGGGATGTGGACGTGATTATCATGTTACGTCTGCAAAAAGAGCGCATGCAGGGTGCTCTACTCCCCTCCGAGCATGAGTATTTCAGCCTTTATGGACTGACCGAAAGGCGTTTGTCACTGGCCGACTCTGAAGCAATCGTGATGCATCCGGGCCCCATCAACCGGGGTGTCGAAATGGACTCCCAGGTAGCCGACGGTTCCAAATCCGTCATTTTGCAGCAAGTAAGCTATGGCATTGCCATACGCATGGCGGTGATCTCGAAGGTCATAGGCACCCAGAATCTGCGTATGCAGGAGGTGGCGGGATGAAAAAGAAAAAAGACATCTCAATACTCGCAGGTCGG
Organism: Candidatus Thiodiazotropha sp.; assembly: GCA_050119385.1. Classification (GTDB taxonomy): domain Bacteria; phylum Pseudomonadota; class Gammaproteobacteria; order Chromatiales; family Chromatiaceae; genus Thiodiazotropha. The sequence continues at coordinate 9,292 of JASFJX010000032.1, forward strand.
GTCGTCGACCCGGCAAACGGTATCGACGAGATCACAGATCTCCACATCACCGGAGGAAAAATCCTCTGCCTCGGCTCCCCCCCCAGTGATTTTCAGGCGAGCATCACCATCGATGCTAAAGAGCAAGTGGTCTGTCCAGGCCTGATCGATCTCAGCGCCAACCTGCGTGAACCCGGTAAAGAACACAAAGCCACCATAGCCAGTGAAACCCAGGCCGCAGCCAGCAGTGGGATTACCACAATCTGTTGTACACCGGACACCTACCCAGTGATCGACACCCCCGCCGTGGTTGGCCAGATCAGACACAAGGCACGTAAGGCGGGCTATTGTCGCCTGCTGCCCCAAGGAGCACTGACCCAAGCCCTCAAAGGCGAGCGGCTAAGTGAAATGGCGGCACTCAAAGCGGCAGGCTGCATCGCCGTCACCAACGCCTATACCCCATTGGCCAACACCCTGGTTCAACGTCGTGCCATGGAGTATGCATCCACATTCAATCTGCTGATCATTTTGCGCCCGGAAGATCACCATCTCAGTAACAACGGTTGTGCGCACGAGGGTAAGGTCTCCGATCGATTGGGATTACCGGGTATTCCCGAAGCGGCAGAAACCGTCGCGGTGGCCCGCGACCTGGCCCTGGCTGAAACCACGGGAGCGGTGATCCACTTCCACACCCTTTCCAGTGCGAGTGCGGCACGCACCATGGCCTGGGCCAAACGTGAAGGCAGGCGGGTCAGTGCCGATGTCGCAATCCACCAACTACACCTCAGCGAAACCGATATCGAGGGCTTTGACAGCAACCACCATGTCAGACCCCCGCTACGAAATGACAGCGACCGTGATGGCCTGCGCGATGCGGTGGCTAAAAATGTCATTCAAGCCATATGCTCCGACCATCAACCCCATGAGGCAGATGCCAAGGCATCACCCTTTCCTGACACTGAACCGGGTATCTCGGGACTTGATACCCTGCTTCCCCTGACCTTGAAACTGGTCGATCAGGGGGTTTTAAACCTGAGCGACGCCATCGCCCGCCTGACCAGTGGACCGGCAGACATTCTCGGCTTGAAAATGGGGCGGTTGACACCAGGCCACCCCGCGGATATCTGTATTTTCGATCCCCGCCAACGCTGGATAGTGGACAAGGAGAATCTGCTCAGCGCAGGCAAAAACACACCCTTTGCGGGCTGGGAAATGCCGGCACGGGTCACCCACACACTTTTGAAGGGCCGTTTGGTCTATGCAAAGGTCTGATAACACCCATGAACAAAATGCACCGTGACACCATCTTTCTGGAAGATGCTGAAATCATTTCACACCAGGCTTTTGCCGGCGACCAGTTCATCATGCGCCTACTTGCCCCACATTGCGCGGTAAAAGCACTGCCTGGCAGTTTTGTACATATTACCTGTGACCCCCAGCTTCCGATGCGCCGCCCGATTTCAATCATGCGTAGCTCAGCCAAACAGGGCTGGATCGAGCTACTCTACAAGCGTGTGGGTAAAGGCACCAAGTTGCTGGCACAACGCACGACCGGGGAGAAGATCAGCCTCTTGGGACCAATCGGTACCCCCTTTAAGCCAACACCAGGTCGCAATAAACCCCTATTGATTGGTGGTGGTGTCGGTATGCCTCCGATGGTGTTTCTGGCGGATTCCATACGCAGAGATCCGCACAAACAACCCTTTGTGATTCTTGGCTCAGAGGTACCCTTTCCTTTTCAACCCACCCCCTCTCAAATTATCATTCCAGGGCTTGCCGATGGCGTGATCGCCAGCATGCCACTGCTAGACGATTGGGGTATTGGATGCAGGCTTGCCAGCTTGCAGGGCTTCCCGGGGGTCTTTCAAGGCTATGTCACTGATCTGGCAAAACAGTGGATCACTTCCCTCGACACCCAGGCATTGGCTGAAGTCGAGATTTTTGCCTGTGGCCCCCACCCAATGCTGGAAGCAGTAGCAGAGTTGGCTGCTTCCCATGAGATACCCTGCCAGGTCTCTCTGGAGGAGTTCATGGCCTGTGGTGTTGGCGGTTGCGCTGGTTGTGTCGTGGAGGTGCAAACAGCGCAGGGACCGGCGATGAAACGAGTTTGTGTCGATGGACCGGTTTTCGATGCACAAACTGTGTTTGCCTAATCCGAAGTTCATCACGGATTACAATGGCATGAAGATAAGCTATTGAAATTCGCTCAGGCGAGTGCGAAAGCAGACAAAACCGGGCGAAGAAGCGGTATTTACAAGGAGTAAATGTGCTTTTTTCGCCCGATTCTATAAGCCCCTAGCGCACCGCAAGCGTAGAATTTCAACAACCTATTTTAAAAGCGGTGTACATAACCGATATTGGCCGACTCCAGCTTATAGTCAACGTTATTAACATCGCCGTCGGCATAGCGGATCCATTCCAGGGTCACGGCGTTTCGATCATCACCATAAAGCTCGATTCCCAAGCCAAAGCCCATCCCTGTATCATCCACATTGCTTAAACCGGGTAGCTCTCCGGAAAATCGCGTAAAGCCCAATAAACCGTAGGGTCGAATACGCCCGTTTTCCAGTGGAAGATTACCCCTGGCAAAGATACTGAACTGATATTCGATCTGATATTGGATACCATCGACATTATCCTTGCCGAATACACCAAATTGGCCTTCCGCTGCCAGAAATTTATTGAATTCCTTACCCCCGCGCACCAACAAACCGGCGGCTCGAAAACTGGTACTGGAATCGTCCTCCTTGTATTGCGGAGAGGAGGCCATGATTCCGAAATAGCGATCCCCCTTTATACCGTCAGCCCTGAAAGGCTCTTCGGCATTGGCGACAGAAGACAACAGCAGGCAACCGCCAGCGATAGAAATAGTCAGGAACTTCATTCATTCCCCTCCGTGATTTCAAGCAAATAATACGACGTTTCAGAATGAAGTCTACCCACTGCCAGGGTAAAACGCCATTCTTACTACAAATTGGTTGTTTGAATTACCCCTCAGTCTCAGCATCTGAAAATCTGATCACACCGCGGATCATCCACCCCAGCCTTTGTCACGCGCCTTTTTTGTCCAAATCCAGACATAAGCAATTCCACTGACCAGGGTAGTAAAGCCGGTCGCCCAGATAAGCCAGGTAAGCAGCCGCGAAGGCAGCTCCAAGGGGCCGGCATTTGTCACCACCAACAGCACCAGCACAATCTGCAAGACAGTGTTGAGCTTACTGATCAGGCTCGGTTCAGCATCCAACTCTTCGACGCTGAAATTATAATAGAGCGCGCCCCCCATAATAGTCAGATCACGGAATATCACCAGGATGACCAGCCATACAGGAATCAATCCCAAACCACCAAGCACCAGAAATGAACTCATCAGCAAGGCTTTGTCGGCCAAAGGGTCGAGCAATCCTCCCAGGTGGCTTTGCCAACCGAACCGCTTGGCAAGAAAGCCATCGATACCGTCTGAAACACCCGCTACGGCAAACAGAATCAGAGCATAGGAGAACTCATGTTCAAACAATAGCCAGACAATCGGGATAGTCAATAAGATGCGCAGAACACTGATCAGGTTTGGGATATCCTTACTCTCCATCGGAATGCTTACTCCGTATTACTTTAACGCAACCGATATACCAGGCTTTCGCCCACCACCACCTCTGACTTATTGCTTTTGAGCGTTGCGGTATAATCAAGAGACTCTACCGGCTCGAGTACGGAGCCAAGCTGGATACCACGCTCCAATGCCTCCCTGCTGCCGTGAATACGCACCTTGAAATTGACCTTCTCGGTATCAACCGATAACACATCAAGTTGCTGGATCATTGCCAATGACTGCAGATATTCCTTGACCAATACATAGTCCTCTAAT
>JASFJX010000033.1:0-13079 GCA_050119385.1 Candidatus Thiodiazotropha sp.
GACTGCCCGATGGCTGGCCGTCATATTGAAAACGGACTGAACGATGGAAGGGCATCTGAGCACCCCATTACACTGCTGCGAACAGCATATGGTATTTAGTTGTCGAACCAAGGCTAAGGCAACTTGAATCATCTCAGTGAAGAGACCCGTAACATGCATGGAGCAATCGTCTCCTTAGATGGAGGAACATGAAGCAACAAACCGGTATAACCCGCGCGTAAACGCCTGTAGACGCGAGACCATCGCCCACGAACAATTGCGTTGGGCTATGGCTGTAGAAAACAACTTGATAATTGCAATCGGAGCAGCTGGATCTTTGTACATCCCTGTCAAGCGCTAGGGGATAGATCAAAATCCTCTGTACGGCTAATACCACCTATTGCGGACATGAGCATTTAAGCAGGAGAGATTAATGACCCATCTTTCACATAACGACCTCTATAGCCTTGAGGAGTATGCCCGGATTCGTCCAGAGTTCAGATCCAAGGTGATTGACCACAAAAAAAGCAGGCGCCTTGCCATCGGCCCCCATGCCGCACTCTATTTCGAGGACGAGCTGACCATGCAGTATCAGATACAGGAGATGCTGCGTATCGAACGGATATTTGAACAACAGGGCATACAAGACGAACTCGATGTCTACAATCCCCTGATACCGGACGGTATGAACTGGAAGGCAACCTTTATGATGGAGTATAACGATGTGCAAGAACGCAAACAGGCACTCGCCAAGCTGATCGGCATCGAAGAAGCCATCTGGGTGCAGGTCGCCGGTTTTGACAAGGTTCGCCCTATCGCCAACGAGGACCTGGAGCGCAGTACGGAAGAAAAAACCTCGGCGGTCCATTTTCTCCGTTTTGAGCTGAGCCAGCCAATGATCGATGCCTTGAAAGGCGGCGCGCCCCTAACCGCGGGGATAGATCATCCGAACTACAACTACTCGGTTGATACCCTCGACTCCAGCATCAGAGACTCCTTGATAAAGGACCTTCACTAAGGCACAGACCGAAAGCGGTGACAGCTTCAGTCTCACATTCTACGGCTCAGCGGGGCCTGATATCAGGTCCCGGTAATAGGGCATCCTGATTGCTTCTCGTTCCCACGCTCCAGCGTGGGAATGCCTATCTGGTGATCATCAGTACCACGCTTTAATATTCACCTGCCGTATGCGTTCCCACGCCGGAGCGTGGGAACGAGATATACGAGATATCTCGGTTGCGAACATCTCAAATTAATCAGTTGAACATTTTGCTGTCGACATAAGCAGGTTGACTGTTCAGCCTTTCGCTCTAATAATCAAAACTATCCAACCTGTATCTATGCATGCTGGACTGCCACATATACCAATAAAGGAACGTTGTTATGATGACCGATCACACCCCCCGACTATGGTGTACAGGCGCACTCCCCATCTGCAGCGCACTGGCTATAACCTTACTCATAGGCTGCAGCTCGACACCTGAGCCTATAGCAGAAATGGCGGCCGCAAAGACATCGTTGGTGGCCGCTGATAATACAGAGACCACGAAATACGCCCCAGTTGCCATCGATCGCGCCAGACAGAAGTTGAAGCGCGCCGAAACCGCGATTGCCAAAGAGGAGTATGCGGAGGCCAAGAGATTAGCTGAAGAGGCCCAGGCCGATGCAGAGCTGGCACAGGCAATAGCGACAAAGACCGAGGCGGAAATGGCTGTTAAAGAGCTTGAAAAGAGTATTCAAGTGTTGCGTGAAGAAATCATGCGAGCCAGGAACCGGTAAACCATAAACAGATCCAAAGATTAGGGGAGCTCTATAATGTCTCGAATAATGATCTACATGATCAACGCCACATCCCTGGCACTACTCTTCACCGCCTGCGGCACCCTGCAGAAAAACCAGGCATTGTTGGATGCCGAGCAGGCCCTGACCGAAGCAAAACAAGAAGAGCAACTGCTGCGATACGCACCTACCGAACTGGAGCGGGCCGATCAGGCCCTGAACCGCGCTGCCGAGGCCAAGACCGATGAGGACATGACCTCACTGGCCTATGTCGGCACAACCCGCGTTCAAATAGCCAAATCGGCTGCCGCACGTAAGGCTGCTGCTGCTAAACTTGCCGAGCTGAGCGAAATTAAAGACCAGGAGAGGCTGCACGCAAGGGAGATCGAAATTCAACTCGAGCAACAGGAAAAGGCGGAGGCACTACACGAAAAAGAGGCCGCTTTGATTGAGCGTGAAAACGCCCTTGCCAAGGCAGAGGTACTGCGCCAGGAACTCGCCGAACTACAGGCGATGAAGACCGAACGAGGTATCGTCCTGACCCTTGGTGACGTGCTCTTCGCCACCGCCAAGACAGAACTCCTGCCGGGTGCCATGGCCACGATCGAGAAACTCGCCTCATTCCTTGCCGAATATCCGGATAAGACCCTGTTGGTCGAGGGACACACCGATAACGTGGGCAGCGATGCCTACAATCAAGACCTCTCCGAACGGCGGGCAATCTCGGTCAGGAACGCCTTGATACAGGCCGGGGTCGAAGGCTCCCGTATCGACACCATAGGCCTAGGTGAGAGCCGCCCCATTACCGATAACAGCACTAGCGCCGGACGACTGAAAAACCGCAGAGTGGAGATCGTCATTCGCGACTGATCGAGAGCTCGGCAAAAAAACAAACAGCGGTAATTAAAGAATACCATCCAGGTATTCCCCTCTGATCCGGGGTGTGGCTAAGCCGCACCCCTTACACGCCCTATAGTCAGGACATGAAGAAAAGATGCTTACTATTCACAAGATCCTACCTATGGCATAAACAATCCAAGCTCATAGCGGTAAAGATCCACATCATTCGGTTTTAATAGAAATTTATATTCAACAGCAGCTCTAAAAAAGCAGGGAGAGCGCTTATGCCTGATGGACACAGCAATCAAATTGTCATACTACACATATCCGATCTGCATTTCGGACAACATGACCCCAATAAAGTCAAAGCAATATTAGGAATGACCAAAGAGCATCAACCCGACATAATTTGCATTACAGGTGACATTGTCAATTTCCCAAGAAATAAGTACTTTATTCAAGCACGCAACTTCATTCAAGAATTAAAAAATCATTGCAACAATATCTTTTGTACGCCAGGTAACCATGATGCTCTATTTGGTCTAAATAAATACAAAAAATTCATACAATACGATGTTGAATATTGGAATTCAGTGACTATCAAAGAAAAAGAGATATCCATTTTTTCCATCAACACAACAACCAAAAACCTTTACCATTTCAATAACTCCGGATATTTCTCATATCAATCACAGCAAAGATTCAAGAAGCATTTAAACCAAGCCAAAAAAACCCTGGGCTCCAGTAAATTCGAACGATCCTATAAAATTGTATTATTACACCATCATCCTCTCCCGACCTTGACATCCAAGTACGAGAAAGTTTTATATTTCAAGGATTCGGGAAAGTTTCTTCATATTGCCGGCAACGAGCTTATCGACCTTGTTCTACACGGACACCAACACGACCCCTGTTATTACTCAATAAACTTCAACGCCGCGCATGAAGAAGAATCAATGATTATCTTATCTGCGGGTAGCGCAACCAAAAAAGTAAATGAAGATCGCAATATATCAGCAACCAGCCAGGTTCATGTTGTAAAAATCCACCCTGAACAAACTCTGGTTGAGAGTCATAACTATGACTACGCCAGTGATAGTTTCTTTATCACACGACTGATTCCCAAAGATCACAAAATAAGCCCGGTTGATTGGCTTAAGGATGAGCAGAAATATTATTGCTTCGATAACGGCGACTTGAGCACAAAACACAAAAGAACACTATCAGCCAAACACGGACATCAAATTTCCGAATTACCCATTACCTTTGGAGTCGACGCCAGGAGCATATCTGCTGATTTCAATGATATTAATTTCAGACTAACGCGTAATGGTGATGTTATACCAGCAAAGCAATACAAACTCGTAGATGACAAGCCACATATAAAAACGATTTTGGTGAAACTTCATCCGCCTATTAAAATGAAGCGTGAAACATTTGAATGGGAGTACTGCTGGCCCGGTGGCTTTTTAAACCTGCTTAAAGACGGAAAGGATCGTGGCTATTGGGCTATGCAAGAAAGGCTAGACGAGCTATCTGTGGAAGTGGAACTGAATTGTCAGCACCGCATGATAAAAGATTTCAAGGTCCTATATCATGATGAATCAAAAATTGAATTACTCTATATAAGTGACAGTAAAAAGCGTGGTTTCAGAATAACAAAACCACCCTACTTACAGTCTGTCGCATTTGATCTATCAGTGTCGTGAAACAAATATCGGTCCCGGAGGGTTTACCGGACCTAACGACTCTATAATACCGAAGTTTTGGGCAAGTAAAATCGGCCCCGGAGGATTCACTGGTCCTCGTAATGCAAAAATACACTTGGTGGTTAAATTGAACATTACATATAGCCTCCTAGTGGGCCGCTCGGTAAATTCGACAAACCGTTTGTACCTACATCACACAGAGTATAGTCAATTACACGAAGTTGATATTACGCACATACAATGGGTTAATGTCAAGAAAGTAAACCATAGAAGTCACGGAAATTCACAATCCATGGGTATAATAATTGCTCAAACTAGTGCCCGTCCAGAAATGAGGGGGTCTTTTCTACCCCTCGGCCCTAGTGTGGTGAAACGAATAAATGGCACATATCAGAGGCCCACAAATGCCCCAAGACAAGGCGCGGTCCGCCGTTAATGGCCCCTCCCTTAACAAGGACTGCAACGCGGGATTGGGGCATTTGCGGGCTTCCCGTCGCGCTGATATGTGCCATTTTTACGTTACACCACACTAGTATTGCCCCAGGCCCATCTCGATGTACCCGGTAGGGCAGACCTCCTTGCAGATGTGACAGCCGACGCACTTGGTATAGTCGGTATCCACATAGCGTCCAATGGCACGCTCATCCTTTTTTACCCGGGAAACGGCGTCCTGCGGGCAATAAATGACACAGTTATCGCACTCGAAGCAGAATCCGCAACTCATGCAGCGCTTGGCTTCGCTGACGGCGGTCTCTTCAGTGAGACCGGTAAAACGCTCCACCATGCTACCCAAGACATTGGAAACATTCACATCCATCTCATCCCGGGCGTTTAACGGCGCGTAAGCGAAGTGCCCCGTGAACATGGCACTGCTCTTGACCACGTCGGCATCGGCACGATTCTCAAAATTATGGACAGACCAGCTGGCCTCATTGGTACCCCATGTCTGGCCATGGTTGTACTCATCCGGAGAGAGATCTTTCTGCGCCAGTTCCTGTAATAGATCGAAATGATGACCTTCCACCTTAGGGCGATCATCCACCGTTTCACCCCGTAGAAATTTATCGATACCTTGCACTGCAATGGAGGCCTGGCCGATAGCGGTGGTCAACAGATGAGGATTCACCGCATCCCCAGCCACAAAATGGCCCGACTTGCCTTTGACCTGCATACTCCTGTCCGCATCGATCAGATTCCAATCATTGGCAATCCCTTCGATGCCCTCAAAGTCACCGGTCTGACCGGTGGCGGCAACGATCAAGGCGCATTCGATCTCGAACGGCTCACCATTGGCCTCCATCTTGCCGGAGGACCAGTCCACGGGCTGCACTTTCAAGGCATAGGCGCGACCCTGCTCATCCAGCATAACCTCTACCGGCGCCAGACTGTCATGGATCTCTACGCCCTCGGCGATACAGGCCGCCAGTTCGTGCTTGGTACAAGGGGCCTTGGCAATGGGGCGACGATAGACCAGCCAGCAATCGGAATCGGTGCGCTTGGCCACCTGGTCGTCGCTCTGATTGCCGGAACCATTAAACACCGCCTCGGGGCGTTGAGCAGTATCAAGATTGGCCACTTCCCCTATACGCTTAGCCACAGCGGCAACATCCATCGCGGTATCGCCACCACCGATCACCAGAATCCGCCCGTCAAGGTATTTCAATGCACCATCATTGAACGCCTTGAGGAAGCTCATCCCATCCACGCAATTCGGCGCCTCACCACCTGCGACCCGGAGCGGCTTTCCAACCACAGAGCCCACGCTCCAGAAAACGGCATCGTAATCCTTCTCCAGCGCCTCAACCTTCACCTCACGTCCCACACGGGTATTCAGTTTCACCTCGATACCCCCCACGTCCAGAATGCGCTGGATCTCATACTCAAGCAGGTCTCGTGGGATACGATAGCCGGGAATACCAAACACCATCTGGCCACCCAAGGCGCTATGGGCTTCAAATATGGTTGAACGGTGACCAAGACGGCGCAGAAACAGCGCGGCGGCAAGGCCTGCGGGACCGCCTCCAATGATTGCGACACGCTTTGCGGAGTCGGTTTCGGGCTTGGCAAAGGCCAGGTTGTTCTGCCGCGCCCAATCGCCTATATACTGTTCTATGGAGTTGATGCCGACATAACCATCCAGGCTGCCGCGATTACAATCCTTCTGGCAAGGGGCCGGGCATACACGCCCCATGATCGCCGGAAAGGGATTCGCCATTGTCATACGCTCAAAGGCGTGCGCCTGCCAGGGCTTGTCGTCCTGGGGCTTATCCAAACCACGCACTATCGATAACCAGCCACGGATATCATGCCCGGAGGGACAGGCGTTTTGACAAGGAGGTGTCCGTTGAATATAGGTAGGGCAGACATATGACTCTCCTTGATTAACCACATCGCTATCCCAGTCATAATGCGCGTCATCGCCGTCTTTATAACGCCGATAAGTTGGATCAGTATCACTCATACTCAAAATAACTCCGTTTTGTTAACCGCTACACCCTGAAAAGAGACCACAGAATAATAGTGAATTAGATTGCACAAATTAATCAATTTTTTCTATAAAGGGACTTAGCCACAGATCCCAAGTATATTTTCGGACTCTATCTTTACGCCATGACAGAGTACATGAAATTTATAATCCATTGATAAGAATTACTTATGAGCAATCTCGTCATGACAACCCTTTGGTTATGAATGCCCGCGAAACTTAGCATGTTCTCTTAGGGTAGTGAACTTGATCTGCCCGGCATCGAAACGGTTACTTGCATGGGCCAAGGTCGATTTGGCATACAGCTCAGCAAAAAACCTACTAACCCTAAGTTTTTCATGGAGAAAATTGTGCCTAGCCTGTTATCCGTCAGCGCCTCTTCAGGGGACATTCAGGCATACGGGGGAGGGCATGGTACTGTCGACCTGACCGAAATTGAATGCCATCGGCTGTTTTAAGCATGAAGACCGCCGCAAGCGACACATTGATTATAAGAACTACAAGGCGTTCCTATTTTAATTTCGACGTCTATAAATACTATGAGTGATATCTAATTGAAACGACTATCTATCACATCGGATTGTGAGGGTAATGGAAAGCTTGCTGCAGCAAAAAATCAATGATTACACTATTACCAGGTTGAGATGCGCTAGATGCAAAATATTTTACATCTTACGCCGGATGAACTCGCAACCTTGGGATACACGGACCTATCTCTTGTCAGCGAGACAAAGGATTTCTGCATCTATCGTGCGTCAACGCATGACGGTCAGTCCGTTCTGATCAAAACACCTGTTTCCTCTATCCCTTCGGCAAAGCTTATCCGGCAGCTCGAACATGAATTCGAGATTTCATGGGATTTGAATCCGGCATATGTGGTAAGGCCCATCAAAATAGAGCGGTGCACAAACCAGACTGCGTTGATACTGGAGAACTGTTCCTATCCGCCTCTCACCGAATTGCTGTATGCACCACTGCAAGTGGAGCCTTTCCTTACCGTCGCTACCGGCATCACCTCTGCTCTAGCGGAGATCCACAGCCAAGGATTGGTTCATAGGGACATCAAGCCGGCAAACATCTTCACCACGACCGGGGGCAAGGCCAAGCTTAGTGGTTTCGGCATTGCCTCAAAACTCTCCCACGAGCGTCAGGCGCCTTCAGCACCGGAGGCGATAGCCGGGACGCTCGCCTATATGGCGCCGGAGCAGACGGGCCGCATGAACCGTTCCATCGATGCCCGCAGTGACCTCTACGCCCTGGGTGTTGTCTTTTACCAAATGCTGACCGGTCAGCTGCCATTCACTGCCACCAATCCCATTGAATGGGTGCACTGCCATATCGCACGCCAGCCGAAACCACCGCGGAAGTGTCAAAAATCAATCCCCGCTCTGCTTTCGAACATTGTCATGAAGCTGCTGGCAAAGGCCGCGGAAGAGCGCTATCAAACAGCTGAGGGTCTGCTGGTCGATCTGCAACGATCCCTGGATGAGTGGCGCCAGCATGGATCAATCGAGCCCTTTGAATTGGCCAGGCGGGATATTCCCAACCAGCTGATGATCCCTGAAAAACTCTATGGGCGCAGGCGTGAAGTGAATATCCTGCTCGACAGCTTCAATCGGGTCATGCATTGCGGCGAAACGGAATTACTGCTGGTATCCGGATACTCCGGCATTGGCAAATCGGCATTGGTGAACGAATTGCACAAGGCGCTCGTTTCGCCCAGAGCGCTATTCGCCGAAGGGAAATTCCAGCAATCCAAAGGCGATATTCCCTACGCAACCCTTGGCCTGGCGCTACAAGCACTGGTTCGTCAAATCCTGGGTAAACGGGAGGAGGAAATCGCTCAATGGCGAGACACCCTTAGGCAGGCGGTGGGACCCAATGGCCGGCTTGTCACCGACCTGGTTCCCGATCTGATGAGTCTGATTGGTGAGCAACCGCCTGTTGCCGACATACCGCCCCAAGATGCCCAGAACCGTTTCAACAGCGTGATCCGAAACCTCATAAACACCTTTGCACGGCCCGAACACCCCCTGGTGCTGTTTCTCGATGACCTGCAGTGGCTCGATGCCGCAACCCTGGTACTGCTTGAATATCTGCTAACCCATCCTAGCGTCAAATACCTGCTTGTGCTGGGTGCCTACCGCGACAACGAGGTCGATCACACACATCCGCTAATGCGAACAGTCAAGCTGCTTCGCCAGAGCGAAGCCCGAGTATCGGAGATCAACCTTGCCCCGCTTGGCATCGACGATTTTAGTAAACTTATCGCCGATTCGCTGCACGACGATCCGCAACACGCACTTCCCCTCGCCCGTTTGGTGCACGAGAAGACTGGCGGCAATCCATTCTTCGCGATTCAGTTTTTAACCACCCTTGGCGATGAAAACCTGCTGGTCTTCGATCAGGATACGGGAGGATGGGGCTGGGACCTGGCACGCATCCGTGACAAAGGCTTCTCCGATAACGTGGTCGATCTCATGACAAGGAAGTTAGGCTGCCTGCCCAAAACGACGCAGGAGGCGCTCAAGCAGCTCGCGTGTCTGGGCATCGCGGCGCAGATTAATACGCTCACCGCGGTTTACGGGCAATCCGAAGAGGCGCTCCACTCCGCCCTCTGGGAGGCACTGCAAGCAGGCCTGGTGCTGCGGCGTGACCCTATCTATCAATTCCTCCACGACCGAGTGCAAGAGGCAGCCTATTCGCTTGTTCCTGAATCATTACGCAAGCCTCTTCACCTTAAAATCGGACGCATGCTCCTTGCTCAATGCCCACAAGAGGCGCTGGCGGAAAAGGTGTTCGACATCACCGATCAATTCAATCGCAGCATCGATCTTGTTACCGATACCGAGGAAAGGAAGCGCTTGCGTGGACTCAATACCTTGGCCGGAAAGCGGGCGTATGCCGCTGTGGCTTATACTTCAGCGCTGCGCTATCTGGAACAGGCGACGACGCTTCTGCCGGAGGATGCATGGAACCAATGCCATGCAGAAACTCTCGCCCTCTTTTTGCAGCTGGCCGAATGCGAATATCTGGTTGGCAATCTCGAGCACGCCGACGACTTGTTGAGCCTGGCCTCGGGGAAAGCCCATACCAAGCTCGACATCACCAGTGTCAATCGCTTGCGCCTGCGGCTCTATCAGGTCCTGGGACGCTTTGACGAGGCCCTGGAGGTGGCGTTGCGAACGCTGAACTTGTTTGGCGTAACGCTCCCGGGGGTGGATGAGGATAGCACTGAAGCAACCGCGGCAGAGCAGCAGCTCGTCTCCGACAATTTACACGGCCGCCGTATTTGCGATCTGCTGCATACCCCGCTTGCCGAAGATACCGAGACGTATGCACTTATCGGGCTGCTCGCCGATGTCGGGGCATTGATCTATCTGGTACGGCCGGATGTCTATCCCCTTTACACAGCCAAGGCGGTCAACATCTCTCTCCAGCGCGGCCATGCTGATGAATCCTCCTCTCTCTATAGTAGCTACGCTCTTGCGCTCGCTGCGGACATCCGTAATATCTCGACCGCTCAACAGTTTTCCGAGTTGGCTGTCGAGCTGAGTAAGAAGACCCCCGGTGCGGGTCCGGTAAGAGGCAAGATTCTATTCCTTCATGCCATCGCCATCATGATTTGGCGCCACCACTTTGCCAAATGCCTGCCGGTGCTGGAACAAGCCTTCCATACCTGCATCGACTTTGGCGATCTGGTCTACGCCGCCTATACGATCAAACACACCCCCTGGTTGCACCTGGAGAGTGGCGAAGCGCTGGATCGCCTGATCGAGATCACGGATCGCTACATCGCTTTCGCCAAGGAGAACCATAACGACACCCTTTATCACTTTGACAAAATGCAACAGCAGTTCGCCCTGGCCATGCAGGGCAAGACCCGTTCACTGACGGATTTCAGCGATGCCACATTTGATGAAAAACAATCCGTTGCGGTGATTGAGCAAGCGGGGATTCATATGGGCATTGCCTTTTACAACATCTACAAGCAGATGGCGGCTTTCATCGCCGGCGAATACAAAGAGGCATTGGATTGGGCACAGCGTGCAGAGCCGTTGCTGACCTATATACCGGGTTGCGCCAACGAGCCAACCCTCTACTTCTACCATGGACTCACGCTTACCACCCTGTATGAACAGAGCGGCACTGAACAACAACGACGATATGCGCAGAAGATTGATGAAATCAGTGAAAAACTCAAGCACTGGGCGGACGCTTGTCCCGAGAACTTCGCTAACCGATACCTCCTCCTGAGCGCGGAATGCGCACGTCTGGAAAAACGCAATCAGGAGGCTATGACACTCTATCGACAGGCGATCGCTTCAGCCCGTGAGCAGGGTTTTGTACAGAACCAGGCACTGGCCAATGAAATGGCCGCAGCTTATTACTATCAACAGGGCATGGAGAAACCAGCCAACACCCATCTGACCGAGGCGCTCGCCTGCTACACCCGCTGGGGTGCAACCGGTAAAGTGCGTCAATTGCAACATACCCATCAATGGTTTGCACAGGACATACCTGTTGCGGCTGAGGCCTTGGTAAACCGGCTTGACGCAGTGTCACTCAACAAGGCATTGCAGACATTTTCTGGCGATATCGAGCTGCCTAAGCTGATCCAGGCCCTGATGAGGATCACACTTGAGAGTGCGGGAGCCGACAGGGGCCTGCTGCTGCTAGCGCGAGACCACAGCTTTGAGATAGCAGCGGAAGCCAAAGTCAGTAATGGGGGTATTGAGGTCAGGCAGATCCACACTACGATGGATGAGATAGAGTGCCCTGAAACCATCATCAACAGGGTAATCAACACGCGAAAAAGCGTCATTATTGACAGCCTTTCTCATCCTGGCGAGTGCTTCGAAGATCCCTATCTTCATTTGGGGAAAGCGAGATCTCTTTTGTGCATCCCTCTGCTCAAACAAGATAACCTGAGTGGTATCTTATATCTGGAAAACAGTCAGACTGCTGGCGCCTTTACGACAGACCGGCTTGCGGTACTCGATTTAGTCGCGGCCCAGGCGGCGATCTCACTGGAGAACGCCTACCTCTATGACGACCTCAGGAAAAGCGAGACAAAGTTTCGCACACTGGTGCAGAAGATCCAGGCAGCCGTTGTTGTATACGGCGCGGAGTCGCAAATCCTCACTTCCAACTCCATGGCACAGGATCTGCTGGGACTGAGCGAAGAGCAACTACTGGGCAAAACCGCCATCGATCCCGCCTGGCATTTCCTGCGCGAGGATGGCAGTGCCATGCCGCGGGAGGAGTACCCGGTCAACCGGGTGCTGGCTACACACAGCGGGTTGCAAAACTACGTCACCGGCATAGATCGTCCGGACCGGGATGAGCCTATATGGGCCTTGGTCAACGCCATTCCCATATTCGACAAGACGGACAAAATCACACAGGTCATTGTCAATTTTACCGATATCACCAAGCAGAAAAAGGCGCAACAGCATCTGCTCGCCAGTGAACAACTGTTCCGCACGCTGGTGGAGAATTCCCCCAATCACATTGCGCGCTACGACCTGAAGCTACGCCGCATCTATATCAATCCCGCGCTTGAAAAAAACTTCAAGGTGCCCCGTGACAAAGCGCTCGGCAATACCGCCAAGGTGGACTCACCGTTAATCGACCCCGAGCGCTATATGAACAATCTGCGAAGGGTCATAGAGACCGGGCAGGAGGGTTCCGATGAGATCGCTTTCAGGACGCCGCAAGGTAAAATCCACTGGGCCAGCACACGCTTCGCCCCAGAGTTTGGTCTCGATGGCAAGGTCGCCTCCGTCCTGGTCATCTCCAACGACACCACTGAGCGTAAAAAAGCAGAGCTCCAGCTCACTGAAGCCAAGCAGATGTACCAGACGCTGGTCGAAAACCTCCCCGACTGTATCTTCCGCTTCGATGCCGATGGTCGCCTTCTGTTTATCAACTCCGAGGTTGAGAAGACCTTCGGGATCAGCCGCGAGGACTTTCTCAAATGTACCCTCACAGATGCTGCAAAGCCTGGCAGTGACGAGCAAAACAGGCTACTTGAGCAATCGATCCGACGGATATTCGAGCATGGCGAAGCTGAAACAACCGAGGCACTGTGGGAAACGGTCAAAGGCAGACGTGATTTCAAGATCCAGCACATACCTGAACGGGACAAACAAGGCAATATAAGGTCCGTCCTCGGCATCGCTCATGACATCACGGAAGCCAAACAGGCGGACAAGAAAAACCGGGAACATCTCCAATTTCTGCAGAGCCTCGATCGTATCAATCAGCTGCTGCAGGAAGAGGGG
>JASFJX010000034.1:0-12921 GCA_050119385.1 Candidatus Thiodiazotropha sp.
TCTGATATTTTTGAATTACTCAATTCATTTCATAAGGTAGTACGCTGCACCGATACGCAGAATAACTAAGACATGTCCTATGATAGTATCCATAGGATAGCCGCTTCCCAATTGACGAATTTCCACATATCCACAACATAAAATGGTTTTATCCAATTCACTTCACTGCCTATGTAATAATTAGTGCCCATCCAGTAACTATATGGACGTTGGTAGGCGCCTGATGGTTGTCTTTCGCTGAAGCGGCATGCATGCCGCGTAAGTCCCGTCAGCACAGGAATGCGCCCCAAAGGAAGTGCCCTTGGGGTATGCTGTTGGGGCGTCGTAGAAAAGACAGGCGTTTGGCGCCGAGGGGTAGAAAAGAACCCCTCATTTCTGGACGGGCACTAATTAGAGAATAATACTGCCAATCATTAAAATTACCTTATTATCAGTCACTTGCTACTTTAAAGTTGTTATCACATTTTTCAATTTTCCACATGCGGTGCGTGTTATTGTATTTACTAACCAGACAACTATCATCCCAACACATGACAGTCTGCTATGTAATAGCATAAGATCTGAAGCCACAAGAATGGCTCAATTCAATGTTACGACTTCTGACAAGTACCACCCATTATCTGCAAACGACGCTTTGGTCTGGGCTATGTCTCGTAATCCTGTGACAAAACACTTATGGTATGGTTAGTATACTTTAAATCAATAAGAAGACTTTATTCTAACAACTGCCAATTAGGACACATGAAAGTTATGCCGAGAAAAAATCGTGATCAGATATCACCACCTGGTGGTTGGCTTACTATATCCACACCAAGACTACCACCTATCGAACGCGCAAGGGCTGGCCTTGTATCCAGATTAATCTTATCGATAGTCGAGAAATATGCCAAACTGGATGTTGCTAATTTATGGTTATTGATGAAGAACAATCCTCGGTTATTGCATGGAATGCTCTTTTTTGTTTCGAAATTCATGCCTTTCGGCGATCTTAAACGTACAAATACTGAACTCGTTATCTTGCGTGTAGCCTGGAACTGTCGAGCGCGTTATATCTGGGGCCAACACGTTCAAATAGGCATGCGTGCAGGGCTATCCAGCGAAGACATTGTTCGCATTTCGCAAGGGCCTGAAGCAGAGGGTTGGCGTAGAGACCAAAAAGCTTTATTGAACGCCTGCGATGAATTTCACCACAACCGCTTTATATCCGATTCAACATGGATTAATCTATCTCGTTATTTTGACAATAAATTATTATTAGAACTACTCTGTTTAATCGGGTTCTATGATGGTTTTGGCGGCGTAGTCAATAGTGCCGGTTTACCACTGGATGAGACAATGTCTGCTAAGTTAGCATCACTTGAAAGCAATGATACTTTTAGGCGCAATTGATTCCTAGAGACCAAACACTTATCTTGTTTACCCCGCATTACACATCTCCATTTTGGGATAATTGTTAATGGGTGAATTTAAAATAGTTAACACTATATTTCCATCCTCTCTTCCTGCCATTCTGTCGATATCGATGTAATACCACCTCCTCGTACATCTTCTCTGGCTACTCTTGCGTTACATTTAAAAGCTTTGCCATACATAATTTACAACCATATCTAAGCCATTTAATTATACAGCAGTAAACGTTTTACATTGATCAGTATCACATTAACAATTTAACATATCGATTGTCGATAGTTGCCTATACTTTACATTATATTTGAATAGATAATTAAAGATCATTTATCTACCATGGAATAACACATTTAATCGTCTTTAATGTGTGTTTAATATATTTTTTCATGTATCTCTTGGTACATACCGGAACCTAATAAGCTGAATGTTGTTAAAATGCGATTTAATACAGTGCTTTTTTAAATTTGCTGTTACTTGTATAAGATTAACACGATCATTTAGCCTTCATGTATACATGAGGTTTAACTCTATAATTATTCTTGCTTTGTTGAGACAAGAATGCTTACCGGACGCTTGGAAGACATGAATATGCAAAGCACTATATTACTTAGATTACCTATAATCATATTCTATTTAATAAATATTGCCGCATCCATAGGAAACAAAACCAGTTCAAGTAAACGATTCGGCTTATATCTTTACAAGCTGTTATTGATTGGCGGTCCTTTTTACATAAAGCTTGGTCAGATAATGTCCACCCGATCTGATCTGCTTTCATCTGACACGATCCGATTTCTACAAAAGTTACAAGACGAAACACCCGCTAATGATATAAAGTACATTCGCTCGATATTGGAACAAGCCTACTCTAAACCCCTTGAAGATATCTTTGATGAATTTGATGAAGCACCTATTGCAAGTGCATCCATTGCACAGGTTCATAAAGCAAAACTCAAGTCTGGCGAAGTTGTCGCTATTAAGATATTGCGTAATAATGCTCGAAAGCAGATGCTACGCAGCCTAAAGTTTGCCAGTGCTTCCATCAATGTCTTGCAGGGTATATTTTCTTCACTTAAAAGAATACACGCCTCCAGCAAAATGGAAGAGATACGTCGGTTACTAACCGAACAACTCTATTTTGACATTGAGTTGCAGAACATGAAGTTATTGCGGGAAAACTTTCAGAACCACAGGTATGTATCAATCCCGAAACCTTATGAAGAGTATTGCAAGAGGGACATACTTGTAATGGAGTACGTCGATGGCATTAAGGCACTTGATTACCACAAGGTTGACATTTCGCCTAAAACACTTGCCGCAAGACTTCAAGATACTCTTTACACGATGGTCTATTTTGACGGCGTGTGCCATGGTGACCCACATCCTGGTAATATAATATTCTCACGAGACGGAAAAATTACTTTTTTGGATTTTGGCATTGTTGCTTTTCTGACAGAAAACGAAAAATGGGGCTTGTCCTCTTTTTTTTATGCCGCCACCTCTCATTCTTGGGATCTTGCAGTAAAACGCTTTACAAAATGTTTTGTTATCAGTGAAACTAACATTTCGAACGATGCTGCGTACAACGCAGCTATAACGAGGGTATTCAAATACCATTTCCGTAACGAAGCCAATGCCTGGAATACTGCAGAATTTCTACGTGATGTGAATCGTGTTTTAACGGAATTTGATGCATGCTATGCTCCAAACTTCACAAAAGCCGAGCTTGCACTGATGTCTGGAGAAGGTTTTGCAAGTCAAATGGATCCTGAACTTGATGTATGGGGAAATGCACGTGCTTTCGTTGATCAGTTTTCTCCATTCGTAAGCCAATCAGTAAAGGAAATTTTCGACACATGGTACGCGCGAAACTGCCCATCTGGAATGCGTCTGCGTGACAGAGCCAAGCAGTCTCTCATTGCCTCAACTCATCTTGATCGTTACTTCCTGCCAAGCCTTTATCCTGTATTTGTAAAAGATGCGCGAGGTGCAGAAATTATCGATATCGACGGCAATAGATATATTGACCTTAGTGGCGGCTATGGACCGCATATACTTGGCTACAATCACCCTGTCATTCAACATGCTTTGAAAGAGGCATCTTCACTTATCAATATAAATGCTCTTGGACATGAGTATGAAGTTAGAATGGCGGAAAAGCTTGTCTCTGCTTTTCCCGGATCAGACCATGCTGTATTGTCCAATTCTGGAACTGAGTCTGTCATACATGCACTTCGTCTATGCCGCGCATACAGGCCGAAGGCAAAAAAAGTTGCCAAGTTTGAAGGTCACTATCATGGCTTTTCCGACCAGGCTATGGTTTCGTCCTGGTTTCGAGTTCATGGCGAAAAACATAACCCAGAACCGATCGCCGGCTGCCAAGGCACCCCTGAGCCTGTTGTAAAAAACACCAGGGTACTTCAGTTTAATCATGAGTACTCTCTGGAAGTACTCAAGAAAGAGGCAGATGATATCGCCTGCGTGCTAATTGAACCTTTACGGGCCGGATCAGGGCGTATTGAGCATGAATATTTGCAACAAATTAGAACCCTCTGCACTGAACATAATATTCCGCTTGTATTTGATGAAGTCGTAACAGGTTTCCGAGTTGATTATGGCGGCATCCAAACATTGTCCGGAATAGAACCAGACCTTACATGTCTGGGAAAAATAATCGGTGGCGGCCTACCTGCCGGTGCGGTTGTAGGCAAAAAAGAATTACTTAGCATCGGCAGAACAACTGGCGACCCTTTCCGTGACTATGAAGAACGAGTGTTTCTAGGAGGAACAATGAGTGGTAACTATATAAGTTGCGCTACAGGCCTGGCAATGCTAAATTATTTAGAATCGAACAAGAATATTTATCACTCGCTCAAAACAAAAACTGAATATTTAACTAATTCGTTAGTAAACGCGGCCTCTAGGCACAACATAAAACTACACCTCAATTCAGGTTATTCCATGTTTTCCTTAAGTTTCACACACAAAACGCCCAAGTATTTTCGCGAAGGAATTCATGGCGCCAATTTCAAAGCTACGCTCGCCTTGGCTTACTTTATGAGAATGAAGAACATCTATATGCCGGAATTGCACGGTTTTATGATATCTGACGCCCATACCACCAACCACTTGGATCAAGTTAGCGATAGCTTTGAGTATTGTCTGGAAAAAATGAACTCTTACAAGATGCTCTCATATTAGTCGCGGTTATTTTGAATACAATAATCCAATATATACAGGTATTTTCAAACAAGAGGACACGTATCGACCAAACACTATAATTGTGTTTTGTTGCATCTATGATCAAATATAAATTACATCATCTCAGCACGGTTTTCGTTCACTCACCAGCGCTGACTATCTGCCTGCTGGCAATTTAAGTCTAGCTATCTAACAAACGATAAAATAACTAAAAAATACACAATAACCCTGTAAAGTTTTTGAGTTTCACAACACATAGCTCAGATATCAGTGAAACTTAACATTAACATGGAGTTTTTCCAAAATGGAGCATAATTATAATTCAATAATCGAAAGTATCGGCGCATACCTTCCTCATAAAGTGGTTACATCAAAAAACATTCTTGATGAATGTAAAATAAACTTGAAATACCCCTTTGAACGCTTAACTGGAATTAAAAGCAGGCATATGGCTGGTGACTTTGAATTCTCCATAGACCTTGCAATAAATGCCATCACCCAGTGTTTTACCACATCCAACAACAAACCAGATGATATTGAGCTGCTTATTTGTTGTAACATCAGCCGGTACGACGGACCAAACTTTCAGTTTACCTTTGAACCAAGCACCTCAGTTAGACTTAAAAAACATTTCAAAATGAACCATGCTATGTGCTTTGACATATCCAACGCATGTGCAGGTATGTTCACTGGCATCAACATTGCTGACGCCTTCCTCAAAGCCGGATTAATCAAAAATGCGATGATTGTGAGCGGTGAGTATATAACGCATTTGACCAAGACCGCTCAAATAGAAATTGTTGATGAGCATGATGAGCGTATAGCTTGCCTTACTCTAGGTGATTCCGGCGTCGCCGTCATTCTCGAAAAGTCTGACACTCAAGGAGTAGGCTTTCACGATATAGACATGTTTACCCTTTCCAAGCATAGTAAATACTGTATAGCAAAACCAACTGAAAGCTCCGCCGGCGGTGCAATTATGTTAACTGACTCAGACAGGATACATGAGGTAGCCATCAATGAGTCAATCAAGCAAATCGCAAACATACTTCAGCGCAACAATTGGGACAGAAATACGTTTGAACACTTTATTCCGCACCAAACCGCACGTGTAGCAATCGGTAAATTTGTCAGACACTTCAATGAATATTTTTGTAGAAAACTTTTTGACAATACAAATGTCATCTATAATTTAAAATATCGCGGCAACACGTCCTCTACCACTCATTTTCTCGCACTTTGGGATAACATTCATAGTGGCCGGATCAAGAATGGCGATCGCATTCTTTTTGCTGTACAAGCATCCGGCATCACCTTAGGTGCTGCAACTTACACTTTCGACAATTTACCAGACAGAATAAGAAACAAAGGTAACTCTTATTTCTTCATCAACCAACCTGAATCAAGCACCTTAAGCGTGTACAGAAAACCAAAAAATACAAACAGGGTTCGCATTGAAAGTTTCGGCACGATCTCTGGGGTCTCCCCTAACTCTAATGAGAAATCCGCTATTAAACTAGCCGCCAGGGCCGCTAATAATTGTTTCATGCATTCTAGTTATTCGAAGAGTGACATCGATATTCTGATTCATAGCGGGATTCATCGAGATGATTTTGTATACGAACCCGCACTTGCCACGCTCATTGCGCGTAAACTAGATATAAATTCCGACTCCCAGTCTGATTGCGACAACAAAACATTCGCCTTTGACATAGCAAATGGTAGCGTAAGCTTCCTGAATGCCTGCCATGTCGCTTGCGCATTGATCTACTCAGGAAAATATAAGCATATCATGGCACTTGCTTCAGAAGTAGAAAACAATTTAGTAGATGACGGACGCACCATGCTTGGATTGATGGAAACCGGTTCTGCAGCCATTCTTGATTTGGCACCTACTGACGATGAAGCCGGATTCCTTTCATTTGCGTTTCAGTACTTCACCGACCATGTAGACAAGTACTACTCTCATGCTGGACAAGAAAACGGGAAAACCTTTTTAAGCTTCCGAAAAAAACCCTCTTTGTACGACTACTATATCGACTGTATAGACCAAACTGTCTCTCAATACTTAAATAACGAGGGAATATACAAAAGCCAGATCAAGGCAGTTTTTCCACCACAAATCTCTAAAGAGTTTGTTGAACGCCTACAAAGTTTTATTGGCTTCTCCTCCGACACAATGGTAGGCGTCGCAAAGAACAAAGATTACTATACATCATCTACCCTCTACAGCATGCAGACAGCTGTCGATCGCAAACAGGTAAAAAAGGGCGACATAGGACTCATCATCAATGTAGGAACAGGTATACAAGTCGCATGTGCATTATATCACTTTTAAGTTGCTCAACCTCCCTCTGCAATGATTCGTTCAATATTACGCTCAGCCAGTGCTGATATAGTCAGCGAGGGATTGACCGCACCTATCGATCCCGGAATAACCGCTCCATCCATGACATATAAGCCCGGATGGCCCTTGACCCGTCCATAGTTGTCTGTGGCCATTCCAAGCACTGCGCCTCCCAGGGGATGAGCCGTCCAGTTTTTGCCATTGACACTATCCACAAAAGGCCTTAAACCGGTTATGGTGCCGGATGTCGAAGCAATACGATCATTGACCAGCGAAATCGCAGCATGAGCATCCGCATTGCCATCTTCCGCCCACTGTAATTCAGTCTTACCTGCCTTGGAATTCCAGGCAAACTGACCACGGTGGGTCTCGTCGAATGCCATACCCAGTGAGCCGATAATACCGATATTTACAGGCACCCCTGGTGCGTACCAGTTCTCGAAGGTTACCGGCATGCCATAACTATTATCATGGATGCGCGATGCGCTAGGCGTTGCCTGTGTAAATCCAGTGGTGTGAGAAAAGCTTCGCACTACAATCGCATCACCATTGGTACCCCAGTTCTGGCCAACATGCTCGTTCAAATTAGCCAACGCACCCTCAGCCTGTGCTTTCACAAGAAGTTCCGAGGTACCGATAGAGCCGGCAGCCAGGAATAGGCGATCGCATGTAAGAGTGAAATGTTCCAGTAACTCACCGGTAACACTACGGCTGACCACGTCCACCAGGTAGCGATTACCATCCCAACCAATGCTCTGCACTTCCTGGCCTGGGTACACCGCAGCAAGACCGGTGGCTTCAGCCCAACTCAGGTAGTTCTGATTAAGGTCGTATTTAGCGCCGTTACTGTTACCGTGGTTGCTCAGACCAATGGTGGCCGATTTACGCACAGAGCCGGCCAACTCAGAACGAATCACCGACCAGTTGAAAAGTGATTCGATGTGCGTCGGCTCGTATCCGGCACCGCGAACATGGTCATCCCAGGTGCGAGAGTGCCCGAAGGGCCCGCTCTGATAAACATCATCCGGCATAGTGCTGAGGTTGAGCATGCTGCGCACCCGAGGGTAATATACCGTATCCAACTCGGCATAACTGACTCGTCCCTGAAACAACGCATCGAAATATTTCTGATCAGGCTGGATCATCACGCCCGTAAAGACGACAGAGCCGCCTCCAACACAAGCGCCACGCCATACCGTCATATTCTTGTATTCAGTGGCATCCATCACACCACCAAAGAAGTCCATTTCCATGTCAAAGCCTGTCAACATGGTCGCATTATTCTTAAACCAGAAAGCCCTGCCATCAGGATCGGTATCGTTGGAGAAAATTTCCCGATTGGATGAGTTAGGCCACTTAAAACCACGTTCGAGGACAGTCACCTGTTCACCAGCTTGCGCCAATCGCAACGCAGAGATTGCGCCACCAAAACCTGAACCAATAACAAGGTTGCGTGTGTACGTCGGCGGCTGTGACACTTGATTGAATAGTTCAGGTACCTGGTAGCGGTAGAAATACGAACTAAATGCAGGAGTCGTTTGATTTGTTGGTTTGGAACTGGGATATAAGCCGAATGCCGAGGCTATCCCCGCATGGCCGGCACCCAAGGTTGCAGCGCTCGCTGCAATGGAAGCCCGAAGAAAACCACGACGGCTAAGGGTAGATTGAACCATGTGAACACTCCTTGTATCTCAATGGCGTAAATGATCCTTTATGTTGAAGCACGATTCTCAAGATTGACAAATTGGCTGCGAATTCACCTTCTATGGGCTGTCAGGAGTGGGCCAAAGCTTCTTCTCAGCAGTCCACGGCGGAATACAGGTCAAGCATTCACTCCCATAAAAGTACTCACGGGCATGCTGATCACCACACGCCAGCATCCGCAGCCAGGCAGTGGTCGGCGCCAACTCTCGCTGCGCACCGCCACACGCGCCAAGAAGCGGAGAGACCAGGCAAGACAAGCTGCTGCGGTCAACCACATAGAGATGGCCTACCGACGAATCGTTCAGGGTGGCGAAGAAGGTCTGGACCCTTGACTTATCGTAGTTCGGTGTGACGTACTTCTCCTTGGTAACAAAGCTGTCCCCCGTCGAGGTGATCAGTAAGAGTGGGCTGTGCATGTCTTCAAAGGCAGTAGTCTCTCGCGGAGGCATACCGTGAAGCGATACCGTTGCCTTCATGTTGGGCCGGTTGGCAACATCGATTGCTGCGCCACCGCCCCACGAGTAGCCGATGCTCACTTCTCGGTTTGTATCCAGCATTCCAGCCATCGGTCCCGACTCGTTCTGCTCATTGAGCCAGTTGAGCCCAGCATTAAGACAGGATCGCTCTGCCTGGATGTCATTGCATGCGATAACCACGAAGCCATGGCTTGCAATGTGCGTCAACAAGGTTTTATATTCATTGGGGGTGGTGAGAATACCATTGCCCCAGGTCGCGATGGGGTGCTTGAAGCCATTCGCACCAAGCGACCCCATGGCAGGACGAAAGAGTGTGTAGTTGCGCCAGGGACCGGTTCTTCTGACAATCTCCACCTTAGGAAAGGGCCCCGGTGCACCGTAATCGGCGGCCGGATCCATCTTTTCGCAAGTCTGCGCGTCATTGTCAGCTCTATTGCAGTTTCCATTAACCGGATTGAGGTACCAACGCTGGTATGGAGATGCGATATCGTTCTTTTGGTAAACATTTGCGCCATCGCTGTCGTTGCCGACAGTTATGCTTTGCCCACTTTGGCTGGATATGATATTGAAGTCTCCGCTTAAGGTTTGCTTGAATTCCCATTGCTGGTTCTTAGCGCCATAATAGTCCCATTGCAGAATGTTGGTATTTTTTTCAACAGACCATAACGCGACATTTAAGACGAGGCCGCTGTGGGATGCTTGAATCGACCAATAGCCGTTACCGAGATCATTGAGATAAAACTGTTGATTGCTGCCATCTTTGTAGGGCCTTTGAATCAGATTACCGCCATTTGCCCTTGAATTACCACTTATATCCAGCGCCTTGCCGCTTCCATGGTTGATGATACTGTATAACTGACCACTGACAGGTGCATTGGTGCAATTTTCTGCGTTAGAAGCGAAAGACAAAACCAACAAGAATGTTGCCGCCCAGATTAACCAATGGACTAATTGTGTTGTCCTATATACCGTTGAGTGCTCAGACATAATCGCTCCTGCCAGATGCTTCGGATGGCATGACAACGCTACCGAGAGCATGCTTCGATTTATTCAGTGAGGTAGTGTGACCTCTTACAACTGAAAACAGATATTTCCTTATATCTACTTCTACTTTGTAAAAGTTTAGGGTTATGAATTGATGGTTTCGATTTTTGTGTCAATCCTTGTCCCAACAAGTGAAGCAAAAAGGGATTGCGCTCATCCTGATGAAGCCGCACGCTTGATCGCTGCACGAATGCGCACATAAGTACCACAGCGGCAGATGTTATCTGACATCGCCTCGTCGATGGCATCATCGTCAGGATTTGGATTGCTTTCCAGAAACTTCACTGCCTTCATGATCTGGCCTGGCTGACAGAAGCCACACTGGGAAACGTCCTCGTCGATCCAGGCCTGTTGCACCGGATGCAGGGTATCGCCATCCGCTAGACCTTCAATGGTCGTGATGGGCGCGCCATCTACCCTATCCACCGGAAAGACGCAGGTAGGTACGGCGGCATCACCAACGTGGCACACACAAGCACCACAGTACCCGGAACCACATGAGTATTTTGGTCCTGTGATCCCTAGCAGATCACGCATTACATAGAGCAGTGGCATGTCGGCCGGCGACTCAACACTATGGGAAACACCGTTGATCGTGAGGGTATAGCTGGACATTAGGCGAATTCTCCTATTGGAAAGCGGCGCGGTTGCTTTCCGGTCGCGCGCGCATAGGCATTGACACAAGCGGCGGAGGCGGCAGGAATACCGAGCTCACCGACGCCGCCTGGCTCAGCCTCCGCTTGGGCTGGAAACACATAAACTTCGGTGCTGAGCGGTGTATGTTTCATGCACGCCCAGGCGTAGTCCCAAAAGTTAACTTCGCGAACGATGCCATTATCGATATGAATACCTGCACGGAACATAACCGACCAGGCATCGATCAGCATCCCCTGCATCTGCGCTTCCAGACCACGGGGATTGATAGGCACTCCCACATCCACCGCACAGAAGGCCCTGGTGAGACGAGGCTCATTGCCTGTTGTATCGATCTCGACGAGATAGGCGCAGGCTGACCGGTATTCAGTATGAATCGCAACACCCTGGGCATGGCCTGCCGGCATCGATCGCCCCCAGTCACCCATCGCCACCACCTTGTCGAGACAACGCCGCACAGCCTTGTTGTCGAGATTTCGACGGCGAAACAATACCTCGTCGTAACCGCGCTCACGCGCCAGTTCATCGATAAAGATCTCGTTTGATGTCGTTGTCAGCCCCGAGAAGACCGAGCGCCAGCTACCCGTCCTTACGCCAAAGTCTCGCTCGTCCAACTGGTGGTTGGTGAGACCGAATCGGTAAGGCATCGAGACCATGGTATCGAAGCTAACCCGGCTGAATGCGCTTGGTGATATGTCCGCGCCGACAGCGGTGAGTGCATCACCTAACCCATGATCAAAGTCCGTGACGGCAGCGGCCATATTATGCTCGAAGGATAAGGTTGACGAAGCTAGCCAGGAAGCGCGTATCGCGCAACGGGCCATCGGACGAAAGTGGTCACTACACATGTCGTCTTTACGCGACCACATCAGCTTGACCGGACGACCGGCCGCCTGGGATACCTCTGCCGCTTCCACTGCCACTTCGCCGAATAGCCTGTGACCGAAGGAACCACCTGCAAATGGAACATGAACTGTCACACTGTCTACGGGAATTCCCGTCGCTTTCGCGACCTCTTGGCCGATGTAGTTAGGCGTCTGGGATGCATACCAGATCTCAGCTTCGCCACTCCGCACATCAGCCACCGCGGCCATCACCTCCATCATCGCATGGGCGGCGAAGGGGTACTCGAAGACGGCTGTGTATGAGCGTAAGGGCCAGTACACTGGCTCCAAGGGAGTCGATGCCTCCTCGAGTTCACTGAGCATGTCGTTGTCGGAACGCCCGGGACCTGAAGACCACTGGATCTCGAGGGCATCTCGCGCCTTGAAGGCCTGGGGGAAGGTCTGCGCGATGACTGCAATACCCGTTGGGATTTGAACCACATCCACCACCCCAGGCATGGAGCGCGCCTGCGTGTCATCCCAGTCTATGAGCTCGCCACCGATATCGGGGGAGTGGGCAATGACCGCCGGCAGTGCGTCAGGTACTGGAATATCGAGGGTATAGACCTGGCGCCCTGTCACGATGTCACGCGCATCCTTACGGGGACGAGGCGTACCGACGATGTTGTACTCTGTCAGCGGTTTTGGCGAGGTCGATACCAGAGGAACAATCACCTTCGCCGCATCAGCGCTCAGGTCACCATAGGTCGCGACCTGCCCGCCTGGACCGTGGACCATTGAGTCGGAAGTCGAAAGCAGCTTAGGCTGAACATTCCAACGCATGGCGGCCGCAGTCACCAGCCTCGCTCTGGCCTGCGCCGCGACTTTGCGCACAGGATCCCACATAGAGCGCATCGTCGATGAAGAACCAGTAATCATAACGGGGCAGTCAGCACGCCGGTCCGAAAGCACGACGTCTATACATTCATAGTCTGCATCCAGTTCTTCCGCCACCAGCAACGCCACCGCCGTTGCAATGCCTTGCCCCATTTCAAGGCGCGGCAACTCGAAGTGGATCCGGTCATCTTGAGTGACTTCGAGCACCAGGTTTTCTACATAAGCCGACTCGGCAAGTGTAATCACATCGCCATAATCGAGCAACTCACCGAGCTCGGGAACCGCCATTGATGCCTCGGCTTGCTCACCCTCTATCCAGGCACCCCCAATGACGAGTGATGTCGAACCGGCTAGCGTGTACTGAAGA
>JASFJX010000035.1:0-12782 GCA_050119385.1 Candidatus Thiodiazotropha sp.
CGGGGCCATGTCATCAGGCGGGGCCATATCATCAGGCGGGGCCATATCATCAGGCGGGGCCATATCATCAGATGGAGCCATATCATCAGATGGAGCCATATCATCAGATGATGTATCCCCGGACGCAGAGCAGAAATAATCATAATTGCCTGAATTATATGCTGCCTGATCTTCCCTGCTTTCATGACAAGCTCTACAGCTGTCTGTCTGATATTCAGATGTCAGCTCGTAACCATTACTATTGCAATAGTTGACTATGTCATCCGTCATATATTCCCAGGCCAGTGCTTCATTCATCGCTAAGATCAAGGGGCTCACTAGGAACAGACTGGATAGGCGGGGACTGTTTTTCATTTTGATCACCATGTAATGATTTTTATATTCCATACTGAGGGACTCTCACGTGAGCGAGAAATCAGGGAACTATTATCCTAATATCTGTCGACGAGATATTAGATATCAATCACACTTGCAAACTTGATTGCCAGTTAATCTCGTCTAGATGAAATGAGTTGATGGTAATGTAGTCTGTTTATTGGTAGGATGTTTTTGCATTAAATTGATGGCAGATCTCCGTACTGCCTAAGATTTATACCCTCTATCCCTCGTCCGAAGGGAGTTCTTTTTTACGATAACAAGACCATCTTGTTGGTAACGGCAATCCGGGATTGAAATCCACTAGCGCAAGAATGCTTGCCAACAAGAGCGCTGACATACTGTTGTCTACAAATTTTATCAAAGAGCCGGTTATTTCGGATTAATGCTATATGGCATATTGGCATCAGATGGGGAGGAGTGAGTATTCACTTTTTCCTCGTATCCACGTTGGTCTTATCTATTTGAAATGTTATTGCAATGTAGTAAAAGGCGTCTCTATGGCGCAGAGATCGCGGGTGAGGGTAATTACTTCTTAGGGTTTCAGATATAGTTTGATTCTCCGTTAGGAAACGGTAGAAAACATTTTCTCTACTCCAATTCGGGAAACGATAGCCATGTAGCCACAATGTTTGCTCGCGTTTACCTGATGAATGGTCAGTTTGAACCCTGAATCCTGACCAGTTTCATCAGAGTGTAGCAAAATTGATTGAATGATGTGTTAGGTAAGATCTCCATTGGTGCGCCTTATTTGATTCGTTTTGACTAAGTTTTTATGAGCAAATTCTACATACGCATTTTTTTTGTAGCATAAATAGTGTTTTTGGCATGAGGCAAGGGAAAGATCCATGTGGATGCCGAAGTGTATCAGTGGTATCTCGGTTTTCAGAAGATCTGCTTGTGGATGCAACATAGCTAATCTTTTGTAAAAGTTAACAGTGGATAAAAAGGGAGGTGTAATCAGTTGCTTGTTTAAGGGTTCGAGTTTTCAAACATTACTTTATTTCTTAGGGGCTTCATGGTAATTTTATACTGCGCTTGAGAGGCGCAGCTAAGCTACCTCATAAGCTTAGTCGCCCTCTCTGTGTAAAAGATATGATCGTTGAGTCAGGACGTATTTCTATAGAAGTTATCCTCAAGTTACATAGCACCATATCTGTAGGCTGTTGAAGGCATATGGCAGGATCGCTTCTGCCCCTTTAAATTGCAGTTGGCATGGATGAGTTGATTGAAAGCCTTGAGTTAGGCTGCAAACCACACAATCCGTTATTTCATTCTTCAAAGCGGGAAAGTAAAAATGAAATCGTACGGCTATCTCTCTCTTTTTCTCCTATTTGCATTCGGTAATTCCTGGGGGGCGGTCAATTCGCTCGAGGTTGCAGATGATGTTGATAGTGGTGCCCTTTATCCTTTGTCGCTTGAGGTCGTAACTGGCAACAGTGAAGGCGCGGAATTCATAACTGTCTCAAGCGCTATCAATGAATCAATCGTTAATAGCTCTGATGTGACGCAAGAGGAACTCGAAGAGTCGCTGTTCTCCACGAGCTACAGTCGCGGTATTGGCGCTACTCCCAACAGTTGTCCTGAAGGATTTGACGAGGTTTTAGGGCTCTGTGCGGAAATCTGTCCGACGGGTTATACCGCTGCTATAGGCTCATGTTGGGAGGACTGCCCGAGTGGTTGGGCCGATATGGGTTTGTTTTGTGCTAAATGGTTCATGCGGTTTCGTGGCAAGGATATTTTCGGCCAGGAGTTGATTGCCATTTCCGTTTCCTGTGAAGATGGTTTGGTTCTGGAGGACGGTCTCTGTTACGAGCCTTGCAGTGATGGGTTTGAGAGTGCCGGTTCACTTTGTGTTGGCGACCTTGACAATGAAACCAGTTACAGCGCCCTGGATTCACAGGTGTCGACACAGCAGCGGTCGGCGCTTGCTTCGGCCAGTACCGGTGGTGTTGAGATTCCTGATGAGTTGGTTCCGGAGCTTACTACCACCGTGGTGTTTGCACCGGTTACCTGCACGCTGAGCAGCTTAAGCGGCATATTGGGATTTATTCCGGATCCCGTAGATTTTATTAACGACACGGTGACTGACGCAATCGATGAAGCTATGAGTGATTGGGCCAATCCAGACCTCGGCAGTGCCTGGTTTATCCCCACTATCGCCAACACTGTGTTGTTCGATTTGTCTGCCGAAGCCGTCTGTGAGGATGACGGTGAAATTGCCCAGGCTTACTTAACTGTGAATCCCAGTATCACCGTGGAGGTACAGAGCAGCTTCTTCGATACTGCGCTGCATGATCTCTCCGGTGTGGATTTGGTTATCATGAATCTATCCATCTATGAGTTGATCCCGTTTCGCATCTACGGCAGTGTCGGTGCGACCATGAGTGTGCCGACTGAATTGTACTCGGTGATCGACCGATCGCTGCCGGCGCTGCTTATCGATGGTCAGCAGTATGCCAATAAAACTACTTTAACCGTTGATCCCTCCATGGAGCTGTGGCTTTCCACAGAGGCCTACCTTCGTGTGTCTAGCTTGTTTGACTTTCTTCCTGATTTGCTCCAGCTGGGAGCTGAATTCAACCTGGATGTATTGGATGTGGAGATGCCGTATATCATGGAGGAAGGGCTTCGTGCCAATGCCGTTGGCTATGAGATTTACCGCGAAGAGTCCCTTGTCAGCGACCTGAGTGCCGGTTCAGGTTCTGTGGACAGCTTTCTTCGTATTCTGGGCATCGAAACCAACATCTTTGGTGACGCGGGTGATATTACCTGGGACGGCTATCAGCGTTTCGATGAGCTGATTTACAACGAGAGTTCGACAAACGTCACCCTTTAATATCCAGAAAAACTCTGGCCAATTCATGAGTTAGGGTGTGCTGAAAGACTACTACAGCTTGTATTTGCAGCGCACGCAACAGCAACTGGTTGTCTGTGCTTGACACCCTGATCCTTACATTTGTCAGAGGCAGGAAGTTTTATGAAAATTACAACAATAAAGAGTCTTATAGCCGTTATTGCGCTTGGTACTGTGGGCCTCTATTTTTTGTTTCAGCCCCAGATGTCGGATAAGCCCGGACAAAAACGCGAATCAGTGACTACAGCCGCAGGTGATGAAAAGAAAGCGAAAAGATTCAAGTGTGAGCGCAAAGATCCATTTGCCACGGCCTATCTGGTCCATACTGAAGTTGAATCCGAACTCAATCAGCAAATGATTTATCGCTCACGGCTGGATTTTCGCTTGCAATTTCAGCACGTGGATGGGACGAAAATCTACGGCGCAGCGACCGATGCCGTCATCAGCGAGGCCACAGTCGGGCATGATTTCGGTGAAGCGCGTTCGGTTGATGACGTGCTGTTCATGACTGGTGTGATGACTGGTGAGCGGACGGTTTTCACCGAATTCAATGATCTGGCGCTGATGAAGCAGCATCCCATGGCCATTTTGTCACAGCTTCTGAAGAACCTTTCGGTCGGTGACGTGGGGAAAACCTACCGTTACGGCTACGACCAGTTGAAGCGTGAGTATCGCTACAACCTGTCGAAAGAGAGTAATGAGGAAATGAGACGTGAAATTTTGTCCTCGAAATTCACGACTTCGTCTTCGCAGGCGTTGCAACCGCAGTGGGATGCCGCTCTCGATGAGATGTGTCTACCCAAATCGTTGCTGGCAAAAGAGGTTCTGCCTATCGCATCCGCGGATCAATCAGGCTCGCTACGCTTTATCATGCGAGCAGAGCGCATCGACAACTACTTGGATTTAAGCAAGCTAACCTATACAGCTCAGGCGAATCAACACAATACATGGGAAGTTGCGACCATACAAGCCACGGATTTTGTCCCCAAGGTGACCTCTGAAGAGGAGATGTGGGATATTTTTCAAAATTTTTCACAGACTAGGAATATAGCCAGTCTAAAGCGTGCTGCGGAATATATGGTGGAACATGTGGAAGCAGAGGATCTGGCGAATGCCATGGCCGAAGGCGAGTTGGCCGATGATGTTGCGCGAGATATGATTTTTGCCTTGGGCCAGACCTCCCTGGCCGAAACCGAAGATTACATGCTGTGGATGCTGGAAAGTCTACCTGCCAACCACGACCAGAGCACCGATATGCAGAAGGTACGATTGATGGTGGCTATCTCAGGAAATGATCAAGTGACGGATAAGGCCTACAGTAAGCTGGCTTCGATGGCGAACGATGATAGCGAAAGCACTAATGTTCGTAGAAATGCCCTTATCAATATGGGCAGTATGGTGCGTCAGATGCAGATGCAAGGGGATGATGCCAGCACTATTATCAGTAGTCTCGATGAAGAGATCGTGAGCCGTATGCAGGACAATGATTCGTCATCGGCAATATTTTCAGCCGGCAATGCCGGATTGAAGAATCTGTCAGGGGAGGTGACTGATGCCGTTGTTAGAAAGCTGCAATCGCCCAGCCAGAAAGAACGCTATGCGTCATCCTGGGCATTAAGTAACAACAATGACAATTATGATGCGATGATCAATCGCCTTGCCAATGAGTCTTCTGCTTTGGTTGGTACGGGGCTCGTATCAGGTCTGCGAAAAGATGAACTCACCGGAGAACAGCTTTCCCGCTTGCGGAAAATTAGCCTGTCTGCTTCAACTCCCGAGCAGGTTCGGTATGAGATAAATAAACTGCTTGGTTATTAGCGCGAACGCTGCATTCGGTCGCTTAGAAAAATATACTGACTTAAGATTTAGCTTGCTTACGCTGCGCGTGTTATCACGTCGATTTCGCCGTCAGCCTCAAGCTATTAATTCAATTGCAAATCCAAATTGTAACAACGATCCCGGCACCATTATGGTGTTTTCGGATGAAATGCATGGATTAATATCCTTCATTAAAGATTTTATTCTATAAAGCATGGCAAGGTCTTTAAGGGCTGTAGGGTGTGGTGTTGTCAT
Organism: Candidatus Thiodiazotropha sp.; assembly: GCA_050119385.1. Taxonomy (GTDB): domain Bacteria; phylum Pseudomonadota; class Gammaproteobacteria; order Chromatiales; family Chromatiaceae; genus Thiodiazotropha. The sequence continues at coordinate 5,306 of JASFJX010000035.1, forward strand.
TGGTGCGTAGTGCAATTGTGGTTGGGCATAAAACGATTTGAATATATTGATGCAACCGTACTAAGTTTATGGATGTGTCGAGGTTTTTTACTGGCGCGTTGATGGTTTGGCAAATATTGATGATACAAGAAAATCTGGAGATGCCTTAACAAACTCGATAGGCAATCAACCGAGCGCAAGATTTGTTGGAAGTGGTTTTTAGGAAAATGTGTGTACGCCGCTAGCTTTTGTGCAATAGCGAGAAAGCTGTGTCGTCAGCCCAATATTATATGCATTGATTGGGCTTGCACTGCGTGCTGATCAGAACGGAGTTGTAATTATGAATTTTTTTGTGTCTGTTTGCCTTCTGATTGGCGGTGCTTTTGCAATCTGGGAATATAATCTAGATTGGTATATCAATAAAAAGCCGGAATATGATTTTACTGTTAAGCGAATACCTAAGGACAAGGACTATTTAGAAAAATATTTTGTACAGTCCTGTTCCGGTATCTATTGTAACTACACACACAACTGGCAAGGCGGAGGCGTTACCGGTTATCAGGTATCGAAACAGGCAGTCACTAGCACAGGTACGGCAACAGCTATCGATGCCAATGGACATTGGTTGACCGCCAGGCATGTGGTGGATGGATGTTCACGAATCAGGCTGCGCGCAGGAGAGGGTGAGGATATCTATGTGCGTAAAGCTAGACTGCACCCTGAAAAAGACCTGGCGATTCTCTACACTGAGCCGGTAGATGTACCGTACGTTAAGATTGCTCACAGAGCGCCAAGGAAATTTGCAAACGGCTATGTCAGTGGCTTTGCCGGGGGGGGGACAGGTATAATGTACCTGAATTTATTGGGTAGCAATAATTACCGGCATGCCAAGGCGGATTCACTCGAATATACTTTGATATGGTCAAGAGAGAAAGGGTTTCATGCCCATGTTGGAGAGTTATTTGGTTTTAGCGGCAGTTCTATATTAAATAATAAAGGGGAGGTGGTTAGTGTCATGCAGGGATATAGCAGTGCCTATTCCAAGAATACGGCTACGGCGACATCTACGTTGGCATCCATATATGAGCTGACCAGTGACATTCCTGGCCTGGAGGAGAGTAGAGACGGCGCATTGTCTTTAAAATTGACGCGTGACAACTTTTTTCGTGAGGGGAAAAAATTACGAAAAGAACACGCTATAGTCTTGGCTGTTTGTGAAGCATGACTAATGATAAAGGTCGTGTTTCTCTAATAATACCTTTTTCTTGCCCCTTTCCTCTGATCAAATGTAGGTCGAGCCTTGCTCTGCCAATTACCATTGAATAGAGCGGTACATTTAAAGCTTAGGTGTAGGTGATTATTCAACCTGTGATGGCATGTGGTGTCGGATTACAGGCCTCCAACGAGGTGGGCAGGCGTAGGCTGGCGTGGTCGTGTGGTCCTGTACAATACCTACTCAAGCGCTCAACTTTTTCAAACTATTTACATTATTCAATTTTTTAATATATCTTAATTAACGGGGTGGGAAAATAGTTCCTGCTCCCGAGGTTGTTAGGCTTATTGATATTAGGCAGGCACGCTTCGGCTGAACCTACCTATTAAGGTGCCTGGTTAATAAAATCGACATATGCTAGCGCTCACACAGAGATGGAAAAGATAAGAACCGCTGTCATTGGTGTTGGTTATCTTGGCCGATTCCACGCCCAAAAATATGCCTTAATGGACGATGCGGAACTGGTCGCCGTCGTTGATATCGATCCTGTTACTGTCGCCAGTGTTGCAGAGGAATGCAAAACAGAGGCGGTCTCCGACTATCATGAACTCATAGGTAAGGTCGACGCTGTCAGCATTGTGGTACCCACCCGACTTCACTATCGGGTGGCCAAAGCGTTTCTCGACAATAATATCCATGTGCTGCTGGAAAAACCGATGACCGCTACTATTGCGCAAGCCGATGTATTGGTTGAAATTGCCCGACGCAAGCAGCGGGTACTTCAGGTGGGGCATCTTGAACGCTTCAATTCAGCGGTACTGGCGCTTGAAGGTGTCCTCAAGGATCTGCAATTTATAGAATCGCACCGTCTCGCTCCCTTCAATCCACGTGGCTCCGATGTCAATGTGGTGTTGGATCTGATGATTCACGATATCGATATCATCCAAAAGATGGTGGGCTCTCCCATCGCCTCAATAGATGCCAAGGGTGGGGCGGTTTTGACCCGGGAGTACGATATCGCAAACGCCAGGATTACCTTCGAGAACGGTTGCGTGGCCAATGTGACCGCCAGCCGGGTAAGTATGAAGTCACAGCGCAAAATGCGCATCTTTCAGCCTGATGCCTATATTTCGGTCGACTTTCAGGACAAGATCCTTAGTATACATCGCAAAGGTGAAAAGGAGATATTCCCCGGTATCCCTGAAATCACCAGTGAAGAGAGTATTTTTGAGAGTTCCGATGCCATCATGGCCGAGATACAGGCTTTTCTCGGCGCAATCCGCAACGGGACCTTACCGCCGGTTACTGGCGAGGATGGACGTGAGGCGCTAAAGACGGCGCTCGATATCAGCGAACAACTGGGCAGTTGACGCCATTAGGTGATAATCATGATCCCAATGATAGATCTCAAGCAGCAATATTTTGTCCTCAAGGAGGAGATCGACAATGGTCTCCTGGCGGGACTGGAAAAATCCCAATTTATACTCGGACCCAATGTGTGCGCCTTTGAAGAGGAGTGTGCAGAATACCTGGGTGTAGCGCACGCTGTCTGCGTTGCTTCAGGTACTGATGCGCTTCATTTGGCTCTGGTTGCCGCCGGTGTCGAGGAGGGTGATGAGGTAATCACCACCCCCTTCACCTTCATCTCAACTGCCGAGGCGATCCGATATGTCGGCGCAATACCGGTTTTTGTCGATATCGATCCGCAAACCTATAACTTGGATCACAACCAGGTGGAGGCGGCTATCACCGGTAGAACTCGGGCGATACTGCCCGTACATATTTTCGGGCAACCCGTCGATATGGCTGCCATCCTGTCGATAGCCAATAGATACGATCTCAGGGTCATTGAAGATTGCGCCCAATCATTCGGTGCGCATATCGACGGCAGGCAGACCGGCAGCTTCGGTCTGGCAGGCTGCTTCAGTTTCTTCCCCAGTAAAAACCTTGGGGGATGCGGGGACGGTGGCCTGGTTTCCACCGACTCAACCGAGGTGGCAGAGCACCTTAGGGTATTGCGTAACCATGGTAGCTGGAAACAGTACCATCACTCAGAGATCGGTTTTAACAGCCGCCTCGATGAACTCCAGGCGATAATTTTGCGCGTGAAATTGAGGCATATCGACGACTTCAACGAGAATAGGCGCCGGGTTGCCCGCCGTTACAATGCGGCATTGCAAGAGATGCCGGGAATAGTGCCTCCCTATGAGGATGGTGTTGGCCATCATGTCTATCATCAGTACACCCTATTGGCGGAAAATCGAGATGCCATACTGCAGGCTCTGCGCGACTACGAGATAGGCTGTGCAATTTACTATCCTATGCCGCTTCACCAACAGGAGGTGTTTGTCAATGCTTGCCATGGTCTCTCGCTTCCGGTCAGTGAGCAGATATCACAACAGTGCTTGTCACTACCGGTTTTTCCTGAGTTGAAAGATGCGCAGATCGATCGGATTCTCGATGTCATTGGTAAAACGGTGAATGGCTGAATGGCAAAGGGGCTGCTCCTTTGGAGTATTGCCTCAGTCAATGACATTTAGGATAAGGACCGATAACATGCGGCGCTGATTCTTTATCGAATAATACTGCGCCGGGATTGTCCCAGAAACTGGGAAAATAAGTTCAACTCCTCAGCCTTATCGGCCATAGCACTAATCTCCCGCTTCGCCTCTTCAAGCGACAGTCCTGAACGGTAGAGTATCTTGTAGGCACGCTTGATCGCCCTGACGGCTTCCGGGCTGATGCCTCGTCGCTCAAGCCCTTTGCTGTTGATGCCATGAGGGTGGCCTGGATTTCCCGTCACCATCAGATAGGGTGGCACATCCTTTGAAATGGCGCTTCCCATTCCCGTAAAGGCGTGGTCTCCGACGGAACAGAACTGGTGAACCAGGGTAAAACCACTCAATATCACCTGGTTTCCGATGGCCACATGGCCTGCCAGTGAGGCGTTATTCGCGAAAACCGTCCTGTTGCCAATTGTGCAATCATGGGCAATATGGATGTAGGCCATGAGGAAATTATCATTCCCTACTCGGGTGACCCCGCCGCCATTGATCGTGCCACGGTGAATCGTGGCATACTCCCGAATCGTGTTGCGATCGCCAATTTCCAGAAGAGTCGCCTCTCCTGCATATTTCAAATCCTGAGGTGATTCGCCAATAGAGGCAAATTGATAAATACGATTCTCTGTTCCGATCCTGGTTGGTCCGTTGATGACAACGTGCGGTCCAATCCAGCAATCATCACCGATGACCACATGGGGGCCAATTATCGAGTAGGGTCCAACGGAAACACTGCGGCCTAGTTCTGCACTGGGATCAACTATAGCGGTGGGGTGAATGCTCATTTTCGGAATATGTCAGCTATTTTTATAAAAACCTTCTCATCGATTTTCGTTATTTCCAGAACGAGTAGCGATAACATTTTGTTATTATTGTGATTTTTTGTGCTCCGGTCCTTTCGGGGAAAAGTGACCAGAGTTCAGTTAGTAAGTGCTTTTTGTAGACCCAAAAGATTTCCGATAACTGATAGATAATTGTATTGAATCGATCGGCTGATACATGATCCTTGATTTCTGAAGGCAGTATACCTATAAAAAGAAGGTATCCCCAACTGTGTAATTTCTGATTACGGAGCCGAGAGGTGTCTGAATTAAAGATCCAGTTGTCTGGTTGGCAAGCGATTGTTGGAATCATTATTCTGATCGGTGTAATCGCGGTAAGATTCGTGAGTATCAATGATATGAGGGATGATGATGACTTGATGCAACGTGTAAATGAGCTGCTGATGGATGAATATGCACCCCATGTGGCAGGAAAGATGCGTGATGCATATGACTCTGGAAACAAGGACAGGATAGCAACATCAGTAAAATCAGTTACAACGACTAAAGTCAATATTGCGGCGGTGAAGGCCAGTTATCCAATTTTTAAGTTTTCTACGCCGAAGGAGGTTGTAATCAAGGTTGTGTTCTCATTGGATTCCGCGACAGAATCAGGAGAAGAGAGAACGATATATTATCTTTTTAAACATGGTGTATTTGGCTGGCAATACCAGTATATAACGACATCATTTAGTTATTATCTCAATTTTATGTAATTCTTGAGCTAAAGTTTATGCGCTGGTAAAGTGATATCAGGAATAATATTATGCTCTATGTTTCAAACAACTTATCTTTTAACATAGGCCATGAGGTTATCCAATCTGGTATCTCTTCTCCCGGCATCGGCTTGGCTGTAAAGTAGCCCTGAACTTGGTCGCAACCAAGTTGCTTGATCCGCTGCCATTCTTCCAATGTTTCTACCCCTTCCGCCACAATGGACATCCCCAGCTTTCTCGCCATCTCGACTGTGGATTCAAGGATTAGGATGGTTCGTTCACCGTTTACACAGGATTGCACATAACTACGATCGAGTTTGAGCTCATCAAATGGTAGGTCTCGTAACTGCTGAAGATTGGAATGACCGGTGCCGAAATCATCGATGGAAAGCTTGACTCTCTTCATGCGCAGGCGCAGTAGTACCTCGAGCGTGGCCACCAGATCCTTCATTAGGCGGCTTTCTGTTACTTCTAGCTTAACCTGTGACAAGCTGCCACTCGCAGCGGTAATGCGTTTTTCCAGATTATCGGGAAATCCTGTGTCATGAAGACTGTTCATGGAGACATTGAAGGCAATTTCCAGTTGAATACCGTATTGGCGCCATGTTTTATCCATGTTTGCTGCCTGCTCGATAAGCGAGAAAGTTAGCTTGTCGACAAGCCCGTGTTCTTCAGCTACCGGGATAAATGCGTCTGGCAAAATGTGGCCATTTGCCCTATCGGGCCAGCGCGCCAATACTTCCACGCCCACTGGTATGTGATTGATTACGTCGATTTTAGGTTGAAACCATGGCACTAGTTCACCGGAATCAATGGCTGATTCCAATAATTCCGGGGTTATGCATACACTTTCAACAGGGGGGCTTCTGGACACTGTTACTGAATGTGAGTGATTAGATAGAATCGCTAAAAGCGTCTCAGCCCGTACCGGCTTGGACATGGCCCCAATTACGCATAGCCCACGGGCTCGGGCCAGGGATTCCGCCATCTTCAGCGTTTTGTCATCCTCACCGCTGAAAAGCAGAATATCTCCAGCATAGCCTGCATCATCGAAATATCTGATCAACTCCAGGCCGTCGGTGTCAGGCATATTGAGGTCGCTGAGAACCAGTCCCACAGGCGGCTTGCATGTAGAGACGAGACTGATGGCATCAGCAACATTGGTGGCGGTTACTACCTGTCTGAAACCGATCCGCCTTAGTATCGCTGCTGTGGTGCGGAGTGTGAATGGTTCGTCGTCGACTACCAGCACGGAGCTTGAATAGTCAACTGGCATCTTATAATTCATATTTCCATCTCTATTCGGGCTTACAACGGTACTCTATCCATTCCTTGACGCTAGTGAATAGGCGTGGGAGCAACTTTATCTGCATGTTAACAATGTCGGTGTTATCCTCTTTACTGCCTGTTTCCAGAGCCAGGCAGCAATCGGCTAGATCATTGGCGCCGACGGTAAGGGCAGATGATTTCAGTTTGTGCGCCAGACTCTTCACTCCCGACAGATCATTGTTTTGAAATGCAGTTTCTATCTGTCTAACCGTAGGGGTGTTGGTGATGAGAAAGTCACTGTAATAGTCATTTAAAATTGCGGGATTCTGGGTACCAAGCAGGTTGCCTAAGGCATAACGGTCTATAGAATCCTTAGGTGTAGTCTGTGGTTTTGTCAGGTCTATTTCCGCCGCACAAAACCTGGGTGTCCATTTCTTCAGTGTCTCCCACAGTTGTTGCAACTGTAAGGGTTTGGTCAGGTAGGCGTCCATCCCTGATGCGAAGCACTTTTGATCAGTCCCTTTCAGTGCGTCGGCGGTGATGGCTATGATTGGGATGCGGCTTCCTTCAAGCTCTTCACCGCGTATTGTTTCAGCTAATTGATAGCCGTCCATATCCGGCATGTGACAGTCGACCAATAAGAGTGCGTAGTCGCCGTTTCGCCACATCTCCAATGCCTTGATACCATTCTCGGCGGTTTGTACAGGGTAACCAAGCATGCTCAACTGCTGGCTGATTACCTTTCTGTTGGTTTGGTTGTCATCGGCCAGCAGGATCAGGCATCCCTGATTTTTGGCTTCTTCGATACCGTGTGGGATGTCAGGCCCAGCATTTTGCGGGATCATAACCGGTTGTTCGGGAGATTCACGGCCGACCAGGGCGGCTACTGCATTTAACAGCGTATGCCGGCGCATGACA
>JASFJX010000036.1:0-12596 GCA_050119385.1 Candidatus Thiodiazotropha sp.
ACTAGAATATGTCACCTTCAAAACGACTCAAGCCGGTTCAACGCTTTGCTGCTTCGAAAGAGCAGGAAGCTGCGCGCATGATGGGGCAGGCCAAGAAGAGCCTGCAACAGGAAGAAGCAAAGTTAGACCAACTCAACCTATACCATCAGGAGTATCTGATACGCTTTCAGCAAATGTCGGCGAAGGGGATGAGTTCAACTCAGTTACAGGAGTACCGAGCATTTCTTGCCAAGCTGGATGAGGCGATCAAGCAACAACAAGAGGTGGTGGCCGCGAGTGCCGTCAACCATAGCAGCACGAAGAACACCTGGAAGAAAAAACATAGCCGCACCCAAGCCTTAAATAAAGCCGTCGAGCGTTTTCGTAAACAGGAACAGACGGTTGCTGATAAACGGGAGCAAAAAGAGAATGATGAGCACTCACAAAGGAAAAAGTGATACGCTGTGCGTTTCCATAGTCATATAGCGAACAGCGCAAGCATGAATCAGGGTATGACAACACCATGGATTGGACCGGATGGTGTGTGGCAGACACAGTAATCTCCAACTTTTGCCGCACGACTCATCGGACAGATACCGGAATATATAGCACATTTGCGACTGCGTTGATTTCGATATGCAGACTGGGTGCCGTACTGTTTTATCTCTGTTCCCGTAGTCGCTGTCTGTTTTTGTTCAGGTTCAGTACTATCTTGCGCATACAATTGAAAGGATGCTAAGAGCAATAGCACAACTGTTATTTGTCGTTTTTGGCTTCTCATATTCTGACTTCCTTCTCATTATCTTGTGATAAAGCATATGAAAAAAATAGCCGAAAATGAATGCTAATCCCCGTAAATATTCACATGTTCCGCTCTTCATACCCCGGTGGCAGTTTGCCTGAGAGCAGGTAGGCAAAGGCGATTACCTCTGCAACAGCTCGGTAAAGCGCTTCCGGAATTTCATCGCCCAGGGGAATTTGAGAGAGAAGCGCGGCTAACTCTGCATCCTCATGCAGGGGTATGGCATGCTCATCGGCCAAGGCAAGTATTCTGTTCGCCAATTCTCCGCGTCCCTTCGCAGTTAGACGAGGCGCATTCTCGCCATCATATTTCAAGGCAATGGCAAGATCGGGGTCTTTGGCTTGATAATCAGTCATGCTTTTTCATTCAGTAGTGTCTGTTCGCTGGGTAGTTCGTTCTCAATCTTGGCGATCCCCTGAAAGGCTTCCAGTTTATTGACCTCCAAACCGCTCGACTCGAGGCCGGTGCGAAGCCGCTCGAGATGCTGATTGACCAAGCTTGCCGTTTCCGCTCTTTCAGACCAGATGGTTGTCGATACTTTTTCACCGATAAGTGACAGCCTTACTCGCATAGGACCCAGGGAGGGTGGGTTCATATGCAGCGTGAGATTCCACGTGAATTCGATATCAGTCCCCTTGTTTACAGCGTCACGACTGATTCTGAAATGCAGCAGATCAAAACCATTTTCTTGACGAATAGGGAGTTCAAACTGCCATACTTGCCTTGTGGTCTCCTCGGTTGGCAGTGAACTGAGTTGATTTGTCTGGATTCGAGCGATTGCGCCATCCAAATGTTTGAATAGATCGAGTAACAGCTTGGTGGTTGGATTGGTCTCCTGAGCTGTAGGTGGTGGCGTTGTAGGAGATGGTGATTGCTGTAGTGGATTGAATCCTTGCTGTCGCACTGCCTGCTGCAGTATCTGCGCTTGATCTATCTGCTTTGAAGGATTGCTGATTAAGGGTTTGATCACTCCGATGAGATGCAGTAGGTTGAGTTTGAGATCATTTCCATTGACTTGTCGGTTGATCAGCCGGGCTTCGGTTTGGGTTCCACTCAATTGCAGTGCTTGCGACAGCTGAGTCTTGAAACCAGGATCTTCTATCGGAATGACTCTGGCCAACACACTCTGTACAGCCTGCTTGACCGGGGTTGGTAGCAGATTTGCACGAGTTTTGTCGGATGTTACCTGGGTGAGTTGCTCAAACAGCCGGGGTAAAGGCTGTTGTCGAGGTAACACCTGTTTCAGTGCTGCTGATTTCATCTGCTCCAGACTGGGAAGGGTAAGCACCCGTAATTCAGGGAGATTCCCTGTTTTTTCTACCTTAAGGGTCAAGTTCTGGCCAGGTGGTACCTGCAAGGTGGTTTGGGCAATCAGTCGAGTAACCCCGATCTGAAGGCGAACCATTCCGTTAATATTTTCACTCAGCGCTGTACCCCGCAATATCTGGCCGGGCTGGAGCTGCTCAAGCAGGGATTTTCCGGACTCGATTGTCGGCAGGGGCAGTACTATTTTTGTGCCGGGTATCTCCATTTCAAATACCAATCATAAGTTAGTGTGGTGTCTCATATTGTTTGATGATTATAGCGTGACGCTAAGCGGCTAGCCGCTAGGCGCGCTCCGCAGGGAATGGCATGCCCTTTTCAAGGAGCGCAACAACGCGGATGGCCGCTTAGCGTCTCGCCCGAAGGGAAGCCCGCTCAGACCAGGATCCTGCGTTGCAATGCTTGACAAGGGCCTGCCATTACCTGCGTATTGCGCCCCGAAGGAAGTGCCCTTGGGGTGTGCCTTGACTCCTGGTCTGAGCGGGCTTCTAGAATCGTCAAACAATATGAGACACCGCACTAGGACCTGTTAATACTAAATCATTAGACGTTGCTGGCAATAGACGCTGCTTGGGCGACATATTTGCCAGCGAGGCAGATTTGAGTGACTTGTAGTCGTTCTACATCGGCTTGCTAACATTATATGCAAGCAGACATGATGATGTTCATTTCTTTTCCATTTGGCCGATAGGGTAGGTAACAGATTGACGGATAAGGATATGATGGCAAAAGTGGATGATATCAAACCGCAAAGCTGGTTCGTCAAACATGATGATCTGGTTATGGGGCCCCTAAGCAGTGCGAGGATACGCCACCTGCTACTCGAGGGTGAGCTTGAGTTGCAGGATCGTATTAGCGCTGACAAACATGCCTGGCAGGCAATCAGTCAAATACCCAGTGTGGTTCCGCTGCAAATGCGGGCGGCGGAAGGGGATAGTGAGGCTCAGGCCAGGTTTGCCGCTCGTGAAGATGCTGACGCAAGGGATATCGAGAAAGAGAACCGTTTTCCCATCCTCGCCAGCTCTCTCACCCTGTTAGCCATTGCTGTTGTGGCCTTCTTCTCCCTGAGGTATGGCATGCCGGAAAAGGTCGAAGAGGCGGTATGCGACGCGCCAGCTGCTCCCGGGGTCAATTGGCGAAGCTGCTTTATCGAAGCGCTTGACGTGGGGTCGGCCAGCCTCGCAGGGGCCAACCTGAACAGTGCCGTGCTGCGTCGAGCAAAATTGAGCGCTACGGATTTGAGTCATGCGGATCTTCGCTATGCCAACCTCAGCCATGCCGATCTACGTCATGCGCAAATGCAGGGTGCTGCTATGCTGGGGGTCAATCTTCAGTTTGCCGATCTAAGGGGAGCGGATTTGAGCCAGGCTGATCTACGATTTGCCGATCTCTCTAAAAGCAGGCTTGATGACGCCATCCTGGAAAACGCAAGGTTCGATAGCGCGCTCTGGATTGATGGTACCAGTTGCGGAGCTGGCTCGATTGGGAAATGCATAAAACAGTAGATCAACAGATAGGTGCTCAATAATCCGAGTATCCATGGTCATGCTCAGGGTGGGGCGTCACTGAAGGATTCAGTCTCGTAACGATAAACCTTCAGGGTGTCGGACCAGTGGTTGGGTGATAGGCCTGCCTTCTGTTTGAGATGGTAGAGAAAATTGCGCGCATCCGGTATTGATTCCCATACTGAGGGCAGAAAGGTGCCTCGATGATGCCCATCCACTAGAATCAGGCCATCTATCGATGGCCGTATTTTTGCTATCAGATCCTGCTCCGACTCAAAGTTCATCGCCACTGCGGGGGTCAAAACCGAGATATGTATTTCAAGGTTATCCCTCTCGTTGGCCCTCAGCGGGGGGAATCTTGGATCTCTGAAGGCTGCTGCATAGGCATTCTCCGCGACATCTTCGACAAGTGGTAATTCAGCCTCGAGATGACCGATACATCCCCTCAGCTCTCCGCCCAGCAGCAGGGTGACGAAACAGGCGCGTAGTTGTTGAAACACTTCAGGATAGTCCGAGGCGGAAACCGATAATGGCGTACCTTGTTCGAGCCCGTGCTTGATCGAACGATCAGCGATCTCAAGCAAGCTGGCCCTCTCCTCGGCTGAAAATGGCGGATGCTGTGTTTTATGGTTCATGTCAATCCCTCTCAATAATCGGACTTACCCCCTTTTATTAGGAGATTGTATATAGATAAACATGTATCGAAACCGAGTAAATAGCAACCCATAACGCTGCTTGATGTCGGCAGCCAGCAAGTAGATCAATGTTTTATGGATAATTTGTCGTTTCAGTGATGAAAACCTGGATTACTCGTCTCCGCTTCGCCATAATCCGCCCCTCGATTCAGGCAATGGTAAATGTAATGTGGTTTAAAAATCTCCGAATCTATCTACTGCAACAACCCTTCAATCTCACCCAGGAAGCACTTGCCGATAAGCTTGAGACCAAACGGTTTCAGCCTTGTGGCAGCCACGAAGTGATTGGTATGGGATGGGATAGCCCATTGGGCCGTCAATCAGAGACGTTGGTGCATGAGGCCGGCGGCTGTCAGATGATCTGTGCCCGTCAGGAAGACAAACTGTTACCGGCGGCTGTTGTCAACGAGATCGTGGAAGAGAAGGTTGATTTAATCCAGCAGGAGGAGGGGCGGAAGGTCGGTCGTAAAGAGCGCAGTGAGTTGAAGGATGAGGTTTTTCATCAACTATTACCCAAGGCGTTCAGTCGATATACCCGACAATTCGCCATTATCGATAAACAGCAGGGCTGGATATTGGTGGATGCAGCCAGTGCAAACAAGGCGGAAGCATTGATATCTCTATTGCGTGATACCCTGGGTAGTCTGCCGGTAAAACCACTTGAGGTTGCCACCTCACCATCCTTTGTAATGACAGAGTGGTTAAAACGTCCTGACCAATACCCCGACTTTACCTTGCTGGATAGCTGTGAATTACAAGACCGTAGCGAGGAAGCGAGCATACTTCGATGCAAGGGACAGGATCTTGCGGCGGATGAGATAATAGGGCATATCGATGCCGGTAAGTTGGTGGTTAAACTCGCTGTGGAGTGGGATGAGCGTCTCTCATGCATTATTGATGCGGATATGTCGATTAAACGACTGAAGTTTCTCGACCTCATCCAGGAACAGGCGGCTGACTACCAGGTGGAGAGTGAAGTCGATGCCTTCGATGGCCGGTTCACTTTGATGAGTCTGGAGTTCCGGCGCTTACTACCCCGCTTGTTCGAGCTGTTTGGGGGATTGTCTAGTAACTAACTGAATTTACATTAATTAGAGTTAACTCATGGCTTGCTCTTTAGCATGCCCGGCATGAGGGAAAAAAGGGTGTGAAAGATAGCTGGGAAGGGTATTTGAACAAATAACCTGGCATGAATTATGGTTTATTGACCTAAGTCAATGTATGTCATGTCAACAGTCTTTACTCTCTTCCATACGCTCACGGTTGGTCGTTTCCGTGTTAAGCGCTAGTCTGGCGGGGATTGAGACCCATCTGCCTCCAGGGTCCTTCCCCGCCTGTTTTTTTGTCTGTTCAGTATTTATAATAGTCCAAAAACCACTCTGCAAAGCTTGCCACGCCATCTTCAAGCTTGGTCTCAGGTTTATAGCCCGTGTCTGCAATCAGGTTGGAGACATCCGCGTAGGTCGCTATCACGTCGCCATCCTGTAGCGGCAGCATGTTGAGATCCGCTTTCCTGCCAAGACTCTCCTCCAGTAACTCAATGTAGCGCATCAACTCTACCGGCTGGTTGCTACCGATATTGTAGAGTCGATAGGGTGCTGTGCTGGTTGCCGAGTCGGGATGATCGCTGTCCCAGTGGGGATTTGGCTGGGGAATACGGTCCAGCACCCGGATGACGCCCTCCACGATATCATCGATGTAGGTGAAGTCACGACGATGCTTGCCATAGTTATAGACATCGATGGCCTCGCCTTGCATGATCTTATGGGCAAACTTCAGCATCGCCATATCGGGCCTGCTCCAAGGTCCATAAACGGTAAAGAAGCGCAGACCGGTGGTGGGTATGCGGTAGAGATGGCTGTAGGTGTGCGCCATCAGTTCATTGGCCTTCTTGGTGGCAGCATAGAGACTGACAGGATGATCCACGTTATCGTGTACAGAGAAAGGCATGGAGGTATTGGCACCATATACCGAACTGCTGGAAGCATAGACTAGATGCCGTACCGCATGATTTCGGCACCCCTCCAGAATATGGCCAAATCCCACCAGATTGGAATCGATATAAGCCAATGGATTTTCGATTGAATAACGCACCCCGGCCTGAGCGGCAAGGTTTACCACCATGTCCGGCTTGTATTGGGAAAAGGCATCTGCCATCCCAGCGCGATCCTCCAGTTCGAGGCGCAGATCGGTGAAATTGGGGTGATTTTGAGTTCGGGCAAGGCGAGCTTTTTTTAAATTGACATCGTAGTAGTCATTGAGGCAGTCAATACTGATCACCTCGTCACCACGATCCAATAGACGTATCGCTAGCGCTGAGCCAATGAAACCGGCTCCCCCGGTGATGAGTACTCGCATGGTAAGTATTCCTAATTGATTATTAGTGATGAGGCCCTACACTAGCCTGTCAGGTCATCAATGTACCAATTCATAGCCTCTGTTAGGCCTTGATCGATGTTATGTGACGGTTCATAGCCAAGGAGACGTCTGGCCTTATCGATATCAGCCAAGGAATGCCGCACATCACCCGGCCGGAAATCCCTATAGCTGGGAGAGATCTCTCTCAGGTATGGAAAGCTATCTGCCAGGATGTCCCTGATCTTGGTGAAAAGTTGATTCAACGTAGTACGGTCACCGACAGCAATGTTGTATACCTGATCGATCGCGTCCTGATTATCACAGGTTGCCGCCAGGAGGTTCGCCTGAACCGCGTTGTCGATGTAACAGAAGTCCCGGCTGGTCTCGCCATCGCCGTTGATGAAGACCTCTTCCCTGGCAATCATGGCGGCGACCCACTTGGGTATGACCGCAGCATAGGCGCCATTAGGATCCTGGCGCCGGCCGAAGATATTGAAATATCTCAATCCAATGGTTTTGAAATCGTAACAACGGGCAAATACCTGGGCATAGTGTTCATTCACCAATTTCGTTACTGCATAGGGTGAAAGGGGATTACCGATCCGCTCCTCAACCTTGGGTAGGCCAGGGTGGTCGCCATAGGTTGAACTCGATGCCGCATAGACAAAACGCCTGACTTGCGCATCACGGGCGGCAACCAACATGTTCAAGTAGCCGTTGATATTGCTTTCATTGGTGGTAATAGGATCGGACAGCGAGCGTGGCACGGATCCCAGAGCTGCCTGGTGCAATATGTAATCAACATTCTTGCATGCCTGATGACAAGTACCAAGATTTCTGATATCGCCTTCGATGAAGTTAAAGTGATCCCACTGCTGCGGCGTGACGCTGTTTCTGACCTTGTCTATGTTATAGGCATGGCCGGTAGCGAAGCTGTCCAGACCAACGACTCTCTGTCCTAGTGACAGCAGAGTCTCGAGAAGATTTGAGCCGATAAATCCAGCAACACCGGTAACCAGCCAAGTCGACTGCTCGGTTAGTAATTTTCCCTTCAAATTGTCATATGCTGTCATAGTCTTGCATCGACCGCATTGACGGGGAGAATGTTTTTAACGTCAAAGAGAACGCCTTTCTCTTTACAAAAGGTACGGATCTTCTCTGCTCCCATCTGTTGAAATTCACGGTGCGCCACCGCGAGAATAACGGCATCATACTCTCCCTCTTTGATTTCGCTGATGGGGCTGAGGCCATACGCTTGTTCGGCTTCTTCATGGGAAACCCAGGGATCGTAAACATCCACCTGGGTACCGTAATCCTCGAATTCGGCAACGATATCCACCACGCGGGTGTTTCTTAGATCGGGACAGTTCTCCTTAAAGGTCAAACCCAACACCAGTGCCTTGCTGTGGCTGGAGGCAATTCCCCTTTTCATCATCATTTTCACTACCCTGTGCACCACGAAAGAGCCCATACCGTCGTTGAGGCGTCGTCCGGCCAGGATGATTTCAGGCTGATAGCCGATCGATTGGGCTTTGTGGGTGAGATAATAGGGATCGACGCCAATACAATGACCGCCCACCAGCCCGGGCCGGAAGGGGAGGAAGTTCCATTTGCTACCGGCTGCCTCCAGGACTTCCAGGGTATCGATGCCGAGGCGGCTGAAGATCAAAGCCAATTCGTTGATCAGTGCGATATTGACATCGCGTTGGGTATTTTCAATGACTTTGGCGGCTTCCGCGACCCTTATACTGCTGGCTTTATGGGTGCCGGCTGTGATGATGGTGCGATAGAGTTCGTCAACGAAATCGGCGACCTGGGGTGTCGAGCCTGAGGTGACCTTTTTGATTGTCGGCAGCCGGTGCTCCTTATCGCCCGGATTGATACGTTCGGGGCTATAGCCGACGTAAAAATCCTGATTGAATATTAATCCTGAATCCGCCTCCATGATGGGCACACAAACCTCTTCCGTGGCACCTGGATAGACGGTGGATTCAAAAATCGCAATATCGCCTTTTTTTAGTACTTTGCCTAGGGCATGACTGGCACCCATTAAAGGGGATAGATCGGGTTGTTTGTGTTCGTTGATGGGGGTAGGAACCGTGACGACATAGATATTACAAGGCTTAATATCATCGAGATTGCTGGTATAGCTCAAATGGGGTACCTGTCGCAGTTCTTCAGGTTCGACTTCAAGTGAGCTGTCTTGTCCCGATTTGAGTTCAGCTACCCGGGCATCATTGATATCCAGTCCAATTGTCGGATACTTCTTGCCGAATTCCACCGCCAGTGGCAATCCAACATAACCAAGGCCGAGTACACCGATGTGCACTTTCCCAAGATCAAACATAATTTATCCTTGTTACAATAGAAGGTTTCGGCTAGAGACGGTACATATCTGTAGCCTGTGGATGGTTGCAGATGATAACGTGGCAAGTTTGCGAAATCGAGGGGTTTTTTTAGTGACAAAAAGGTTTCAAGACAGCTATCTGGCCGATGTGCTGCACCTGCTGTTAAAGACAGCCTGTTACAGACCTAAGGGCCAATGATTGCCTTGGTCGCACTGCATGCCGGTTATAGCCACAGCTCCCTGGCGCTACAATCAATCGCCGCCTATGCCAAGTCCGAGGCGTATTTCGATAAGTTGCGGATATTTGAAGTATTGGTTAACAGTAATCACCAGCCGATGTTGGAGGCGTTGGTGGAACTGCGGCCAAGCATTGTCGGTTTTTCCACCTATCTTTGGAATATCACAGCAGCTATTCGTCTATCAAGCCTCCTAAAACAGCTTCTGCCGGAAGTGGTCATAGTATTTGGCGGTCCCGAGGCCGGACCAAGAGGTAAGTCCCTGTTGGCCAAGACACCAAGTCTCGATTTTGTTATTCAGGGTGAAGGAGAGGCGGCATTCAATGACCTGGTCAAATGCCTGCTGTATGGACAAGGGGAGTTACCGCACATTTCCGGGTTGATCTATCGCGATCGGGGCGAGCTGTTGAGTAACCCCGTCGAACTGCTTCCGGTCGATCGAGTACCGGCGCCGATAACTGAAGGCATGGTGGATACAAGCCGACCGCTTGTGTATTGGGAGACTTCCAGGGGATGCCCCTTCAAATGTAGCTTTTGCAGCAGTGCAACGGACCGTTTGAGATCCTTTCCATTGGAACGCATAGAGGCCGATCTGCAGTGTCTGGAACGGCTTGAAAACAAGACCATTAAGCTCCTTGATCGCAGTTTTCATCTTGGTCGGGCGCGAAGTTGCCAACTGTTGAAGCGTTTTGCCGCGACGGGGCCGGGATTGCGTTTTCATCTTGAGCTGAACCCCGACCGAATCTCATCCCAGGCAATGGAGATTTTCCAGCAAGCGGAACCCGGTAAATTTCAGTTCGAGATAGGTCTGCAGACCTTGGATGAGGCCGTCTTGAATGCAATACAACGCCAGATGGATATCACCAGGTCGCTGGATAATATAAGGCAGCTGGTCGAAATGAGACGACATCCGGTCCACCTCGACCTGATTGTGGGACTACCAGGGGAGACAGCGGATCAATGTGCCATGTCACTCGATCGTACTTTTTCCCTTTGTCCGGATCATCTGCAACTGGGTACACTGAAACTCCTTCCCGGTACTCCGTTACGGGAGCAAGCCCGGCATCTTGGTTATCGATGGGATCCGGATCCACCCTATGAGGTACTCGCTCATCCGCAACTCCCTTTCAGCGAAATCGCACGATTCAAGCGTTATGCGGCATTATTGGAGCGTCTTTGGAACAGTGGATATATGCGCGCTACCTTGGCAGGTTTGGTCGATCACTGTTTTCATGGCTCGGTGAGTCACTGTTTTGACGAGCTGATGCAGGTCTGCGGGGCGGGGCTGGCGCGTGACAACCTTCAGCCGGATGCCTTGTTCGGCCATATGGCGACATTCATCCAACAATATTTACGTCAGTATCCGGTTTTGGCCGAGTGGTTGATATGGGACTACAGCCAGTTCAGCCTGGTGACCGGTAAGACGCCGGCCTGGATCGCATCGCATCTGAAAGATACGGTACGACTTATCATCGATGATAAACCGAGGCGCTTGCCTATACTTACCCTGACCGATGCAGGTGCCGAGCTGATACGCCGGCATCACTCCAAGGTGCTATCTGCCGGGCGATATGCGGTATGGCCAAAACAGCATAAGCGAGGCAAGCCGGTTGAGATTGTCGCCCTTGATAAGTGACGGGGTATTGGTGAAATCAACCTATCTGGACGATGGGTTAATAGAACCTGCTTGGATGCGATAGGCAAGCATATTAACCTTTTTATTCCCGTAGTGTTTTACCAAGCGGGCAATTACTTGCCGAATCCGCCGCACTGCCGCACCTCGACCACTAAGTGCCAAAGAGGAGGCGCAGGCCTGCCAGGACTGTTTTTGCAACACACGTTTGATCAGTAGTTTGGCATCCTCATCTGCGACTATGCCATCAGCCAGGGCAGCTAGGCTGATCAATTCAATGGCATGCAGACTGAGGTCATATCCCCGCTCGGCGAAAGCAAAGGCGACCAGGTCGAGCCAATCCTGATGTTCGAGTCTGCTGGTGGACGGGTGTCCGATCCCCTTCAGTAGTGGGGCGGCCAGGCTGCTGGATAGTTGGGCCAGGGTGTCGCCCAACAGGGCGGGAAGTTGTTTGGAGAAACGCTCTCTGGCCTCAACCGCCATCTCTTCACCCTGTTTGTCGAGTGGCAGCAGAAAGATCGCTGAGTGGTTGCTGCTGCTGGCGCCGGCCCGCAGACCGATACGCAAGGCTTGCAGTCCACATCGTCGCCAGAAATGGATCAACTCGGGTGTTGCGCCGAAGCTGGTTCCGAGGTAGTCAAACCCCCTCGATTTCGCCTCTTGCTTGATTGAATCGACTAGCAGTGCGCCAAGACCTCTGCCCTGAAGGGCCGGATGGACTGTAATACGCATGATACGCATGCCTTGCAGGGTGGCTGCTACGGGAAGTCCGAGATGAGCGCAGAGGGATTGAGCCAACAGATGGCCACGGGGTCTGCGTCGACCGGCCCAGATCTGTTCGGCCATCTCCTCTGTGAACCCCCCTTCGGCGGCCAATAGCGCCACTGCTACGACGATACCTCGATGTCGTAAAAGGGCTATGCTCAGGTTCGGGCCATCCAGGAGATGTCGAAGATCCAGTGGTGTGGTTCGATAGTGGGCGATGACCAATAGGCCGAATAGCTGATTGAGATCTTTCTCATTTTCCAACAACTGTTGCTGGCTTGGGAACTCAACCGTCACATCCCGGATGTCCGCATCAGCGACCTCAGTGTTTTTGGCGGGTGAGGCATCCAGGGCAAGGAGTCTGAAGATCAGTGGTTCAAGGGGATCGTTTCGGGACCAGCGTATCGGTTCGGTGAGGACGATCTCCCGCCATTGAGGCGTTTGACGATCGAGATGGCTCTTGAAACGAATGTTGAATCCCAAACCGGTCCCTTCATATCCGTGCACCGTGGTGGCGAAGACGATACGGGGATAGTGGGTGAGTAGCCCCTCGAGGAGTTTGGTCGGAATCGCGGCGGCCTCATCCACCAGCAAGAGGTCCGCATGTCGGGGTTCTGATAAGAGATGATCGGGTGCATGGTAACGAGGCGCACGCTTAGTTCCAGGCAACAGCTTGGCCACCTGTTCGAAGAGGGCAGAGACAGCAGCCTGCCTGGGGGCAGTGACCAGGACATCCCGGTATCCCTCCTCAATCAGCCTGGCAGCGGCGATACCCAGAGCTGATGACTTGCCGCGTCCCCGGTCTGATGTCAGTACCAAGGGGCGTTTTCTATGGCCTTTCACTACACGGATGATAGCCTCTACCGCCTCAAGCTGATCCTTCGTGCGGCAGTGCGGATGAGTAAATGGAGGTAATTCAGGTAGTGCTGCCTTCGGTTTTTCAGGCGCTGAGG
>JASFJX010000037.1:0-12593 GCA_050119385.1 Candidatus Thiodiazotropha sp.
GGTAGTATGAATTGTTGAGCCGCACCCCATCGACCAGGATCACCACCTGTTTACCGGTCAGACCGCGAATGAAGGGCGAGCCGCCCCCCAGATTGGTCTTCTGGATATAGACTCCAGTGGCGAAATCGAACAGATCAGGTGTACTGGTTACATTGTACTCTTCAACTTCCATCGAGTCGACGAGGGTCACCGCCTGTGGTGTATCAAACAATTCCCGCTCGACACGGGTTGCGGTAACCACCAGTGTTGGCAAGGTCTCTTCAGCCACGCCCACAGGGGCATCGAGGGACATTCCAAAGCCAATCAAAAATGATGAAATCAATAAATTCCGGCGCATTCTTTATTTCTCACTATCTATTATCTGAAGCTTTTTCTTTGCTTCGCTCACAAGCAGGGGCAGGAATCTTCCGACGCCCACCCCTGACTGTTTTACCGCTATCGATTAAAGGCAGACGCCGTTAGTCGATCTTGGCCGAGTCCCAGCGGGAATGGATTCTCGGATACGGCTTCTCGCCCATCAGGCCTTTCCAAATAATCTGGTTGTAATGCATTGGGATAATCAGATCGGCTTCGGAAAAGTCGAGATGACTGGTCACAGTGGCCCAGTATTCGGCGTCATGTATCGGCTTCACCACCGGCCCCTTCGCGATCGCAGTGCCAGTCAGATTCAGGTCCGTATTGATCAGCACGTTTGAGGCCACGGCTTCATAGTTCCACTTCGGTGAAGAATCGATATCAAACACATCGGCCATCGGCTGTAGACTGGCAGTATTCAGGTTGATATGCGGCGCGCCAAGGATGTCCTCGATGGTGCGAAGTACGTTGACCTGGGTATAGAAGGTGCTGATGACCTCGCCTTTCTTCACATATGGGCCAGCCATGTAGGTTGTGGTGCGGTGTGAATCCACATGGTCCGGTCCATCCTGGCAATCATCCTGGATGCTGATGATCAGGGTGTCTTCCCAATAGGGACTGTTGGCCACCGCTTCGACAATCTTGCCGAGTGCCAGGTCATTGTCGGCCTGTTGAGTCTCCGGCGTATTCACCCCGGCGAGGGCTGAATCGAAGCTACCCATATGGTCGTGACTGATTCTGACCAGGGACAGGCTGGGCAGCTTGCCATTCACGACATACATATCAAACTCGCGCTTCCATTCAGCGTAGCGCCACATGTCCGGATAGGCCTGATCGTAGCCGCGGAAGTAGACGTCGGTGCTGCCGGCGGGCAGTTCGTCACTGTGGTCGGTGAAGTCGGCGCGGGGCAACGAGGCAATGCGCGAACCCACCTGGACCTCTCCGGCGTCATACGGATTTTCCACCCGGTCACCGAAGTTGTGCACCGGGAAGCCGTAGTTGCGCACGGTTCCACCGGCCTCGAGCACGGCATTCCAGATGAATCCCTCCTGTTCACCAAATGACGCGTCGGTGGAGGCGTGGTTGCCGGTACCTGCCAAGAGGTTTTCGACGCCACCCGGCAGATCTTCGGCGGTAGCCGCTTCGGTGTAAACGGCCGTTTCTTCAGGACCCACAACCGCATCCCGTTCCTCGATGGTCTCCCAATTGACCGGTACGTTGCGGTTGCTGCCTTCCGATTCATAGGACAGACCGTGACCGCCGTAGTTGATCTGCTGGGTCAGCCCCTGGGTGCTGGTGACGCGGCCCTGCATGGTCCAGGACCAGCCGTCCATGCTGCCGTCGCCCGGGTCATAGAAGTTGTCCAGGGTGACGAACTGGCGCGCCAGGGCATGTTGACTCGGAGTGATGGCCTCACCGAAGATGGTCAGGCGAGACTCGCCATCCGCACCGTTGTCTAAATCGCCCAGCACCTGGTCGAAGGTCCGGTTCTCCTTCACCACATAGATGATGTGTTTGATCTTCCTACGCAGGAAATCCATGACCTTCTTGTTCTGCTCGTCCTGCTCCGAGGTGTAGGAGTTGTTTTCCGCAACCAGCTTTGTCAGCTTGCGCAGTGTGCGCTTATCGGGTACTGGGGCGCTGACCAGGGAGGACTTCTCCAACTGGAACTGGTAATCGTTGGTGCCACGGGCATTGTCATCGGCGACCACGTTGTCAGCCACGCAATCCGGATCCGCCTGGCAGGCGCCAGGCAACGGATAGTCTGAGGTCTTTTCCGCTTCGACCGGTTCACCGTTCTCATCCAGCACGATGCCGTCAACATAGTGGCTGCTGGTCACGCCGTAGGTGTAACCGCTCAGATGGCCGGGATTGGGGCCGGTGACACTCTTGCCGTTGATGATATACATCCAGTCGCCGTCGGCGCTGAAGGTGATGTCGCGGGGCGCGTAGGCGGTGGGGATCAGACCGATGACCTCATAGGCATGTTTACCCACCAGCGGGATCACCGCAATCGAGTTGGCGCCATCGTTGACTGTATAGAGAGTCTTACCGTCCGGGGAGATGGTCACAGCAAAGGGAGATACACCGGTATGGCGCACGGCTTTTTTCTCGACGTCGTCATCACGTTTGCCCTTAGACTTGTCGCCACTGTCCATTTGCGCCAGTACATTCGCCGGGGCGCGGGCATCGATGACGGCGATAACATTGTTGCTCTTGGTATCGATCACGGAGACTTCGTCCGAGTTGTCCTGGGCAACATAGAGCTTCTTCTGTTTCTCATCCAGGGTCATGCCCAGGGGGTTACCGTTGAGCTTGATGCGGGTGATCAGACTACCGGCTTCAGGAGAAGAGATATCAATGACCACGACTTCTCGATCACGGTTGGCAGAAACATAGGCGGTATCGTTGCCCTTGATGACGACCGCGAAGGGTAAGGTGCCACCAGGGACACCATCTGTACCTTCGTTATTTTTGAAGAACGGGCGCAGGTCATGATCGTAGCGGACCGTTTCGGCTGCCGTATCAATCACGCTGATGGAGTCGTTGTAGTTGTTGGCAACCACCAGGGTCTTGCCATCGTCGGAGATGGCCAAGCCGCCTGCATTGGGCAGCACGTTAATACCGACACCTTGGAGGTCGCCGGCCGTATCTACATGGTTCAGAGCAATGGTGCTGAGCAGATCACCGTCTTTGGAATAGACATAGACGTTGTCGTCACGGCCACCGGTGGCATAGAAACGATTGCCGTCCGGGGCCCAGACCAGACCAGTGTAAGTGTTCGCTTGCTGAATGACCCGTTTTTGCAGAGGCTGTTGCTTGTTCTTACCGGCGACGTCATAGAGAAAGATGTATTGCGTTCTGGTGTAGCGATCACCGCTTGGTGTATAGACATTGTTATGACCGGCGACGACGATTGTCAGCGTCTTGCCGTCCGGGCTGAGTTCGGCGTTCAGCGCACCGCCGGCAATGAAATCCGGGTAATCTTCGAGACCGGGATTGAGCAGTTGCTGATTCGAGCCGGGTACGGCCAAAGGTGTTATGGAATGGCCGGTTGGCAGGAATTCTGCGGCGATGTAGTCCACGTCCATTGGACCTTGGTGTTTAGCCGGACTGGCAGTCAGTGCGCCCGACGCTGTGACCAACGTAGCGCTTAGGGTGGCATAGATTATCTGCTTTCGAAAGAGAACGAAAATGCTCATGTTTATATCCTCTCAGCCTATTTAAAGGTTGCTTATGGTGTTTGTTAACAGCGTTGGAGGCAGCTTAAGAATTGACCCAAAGGACTGTTGCGGTGCGTCAACTTCCTATATGAATTCTCACCCTGAGGTATCTGATTCGGTGGATGCCGTAAGAGATTGTGGAATTAGATTCTGACAGAACAGTGAAGAGCTGTTGATAAATTCGGGAACCTTTTGTGAACCGAGATGTCGGCGGCGGAGCCATACAAAAACCATACATCTGATGTGGCGGCGCATGGCGGTGTTGCAACTCCTTGCAATAGCTGGCTATTACGCGTCGTTGCGCCTTGCCCTGCACCACCACAAACGCACACTTCATCCTGCCCAACTGATCTTTTTAGGTTCAAGGGTGTGCGACATGAAATCCAGCGGCTCGAAGATGGCGTGCGTGATCCCATCGCGGTAGGGCGTTTTGAGCTGTGTCGCTCCTGCGTATCCCTGCGCCACGACACTTGTGAATCCATTCACGTCCTAGCGAATATTGCCCGAGGGTGTCAGTGATAGCCGTTTCTCTGATACCGCTGGTCTTGAAACTTATCGGCATAGCCGCTCCAGTTTCTGCCCTTCCCAGGCTTGTGCCGCGACACCGGCGTGTAGGCTGACAAAATCGTCAGGAACGATTTTGAACAGCTTCAGCTGGCCCGAAGGGCGGAGGGCAGGAGGCCCGGAGTAAACCGGATTCTTTCGCCACCTGAGCAAAGCGGTCATCATCTTCCGAGGCCGGGATGGTCTGCAGCGTGAACACCTTGCGACCTTGCTGGGGTTCAATTGTTACGCGGTAGCCCACCGAGCAACCCAATACCTGTTGCATCGCATCCTCAATACCCTCCTCCAGGTTCAGGTAACTGTTTTCGGCTCTGGCTCCTGCTTCGCCTTACCTCCTGCATCCATGCAGTCGTCTTCATCCCGCTCCAGGATGCCTTCACGCTCTAGAAATCCAACCACACGGGGCTGGTCGTATGCACCAGCTCCGTCAATTCACGCTGGTTGGGGCGTTAGTACGATGAAACCGACTTCTACCCCAAGGTGTGGTTGTATAGGCCCCAGAGACAGCAGCTTTATCCACGAAACCTATGCCGCAAAACTGGTTTTCTCGATCTGGAGCAGTTCAATACCCGTTATGTCAATGTGTATCTTCGATGCTTGGAAGGTGACTGGCGTTACATCTAACCGCCAGTAGAGTTTCAATCCCAGCCTGCCCCTCGGATAACGATTCGGTATAGTAGAACATGTCACATAAGCCTGCATGGGCTTGGGCATTCAGCAAGACAATACGATTCTGACAGAAACACCCTCTGTCCGCAGGAAACTGAATTTCTTAGTCGACCTTGTCATGAATATTTCACTTGATATTCAATAATGCATTCTCGAATTGTCAACTTCATCTGATCTCATGGCATGTGTAGTCAAACTATCGGCTACATCATGCGCATGAAAGTTTATGTCAGGAGAAAACAATGATAAGTAGAAGCGTTTCTAGATCAGATCATAGTTTTTGCAAGAAAATGGTAAATGTAGCCGTTATTGCCGCCTGCATTACCATGATAACCACTGCGGCGGTAGGTGCTGTCGACATCCGCGAAAGTTTAGTCGGACGGCAGGACAATGGTGCCGTGGTATTACCCACCAATCAAGTGATAACGCCAGCGGGTACTCACATAGAGTTCCTTGGTAGACCGAATGCAGTAACTATAAGCCCGGACCTAAAGACTGCCGCAATTTTAAACGGCGCATACAAGGCCATCATCTTGCTGGACCTGAAGACCGAAACCGTTAAACAGGAGTTTGACGCCGCAGGATCCAGTGCCTCGTATAACGGTATTATATATTCACACGACGGTAAACAGCTATTCGCGTCTCAAGCCAATGGTTCTATTATTATCGCTGATGTGCAAGAAGACGGTACATTGACACTGAATCAACTTTTCACTGATCTACCGCAAAGTACACATGACTACCCCGGTAGAGAAGACGGTAATCCATACCCTGGCGGTTTAGCATTATCAGAGGACGGCGGTTACCTATACGTCACCTTGAGCCGCAACAATAGCATCGGTGTCATCGACCTTTCTAAGAATGAGTTCGTAAAAGAAGTTCCGGTCGGCAATGTACCACATGAAATCACTGTCAAAGGAAACAAGGCCTATGTGAGCAACAGAGGCGGTCGTTTAGCCGAAGAGGGAGATTTTACCAACGATTCCAGTGGTACTCCCATTGTCGCTGACGTTGAACAGGGCCGTGCCATCAGTGGTACCGTGTCAGTGATAGACCTAGAAACACTCGAACAAACAAAATCCATTGAAGTGGGGCTACACCCTTCAGCTTTGTTAATTCACGGCAATCGTTTATTTGTTGCTAACAGCAACAGTGATACAGTGTCGGTAATCGATGTTAATAAGGAAAAAGTGGTTAAAACGATAAATGTCGAGCCTTTTCCCAATGCACCATTTGGTAGTTCACCTAATGGTTTAACCATGATTGGTGACCATCAGCTAGTTGTGAGTCTTGGGCGAAATAATGCGTTGGCCTTATACGGTTTGGGTGAAAAATCATTTGACGCCGTCGAGTTCCACGGCTTGATCCCAACAGCTTGGTATCCTATCGATGTTGTTGCCGAAGCGACAAGCAACCGTTTAATCATCGCCAATGGTAAAGGTGTCGGCTCCTTGGGTCCGGAAGCCACTGTAGGCCCGGATTCAGAAACTAACAAAACGGGTCGTTGGGTGCATTCAAACATGGGGAGCGCATCCATAATCCCCTTTCCAACACCTCAGGAGTTACATGCTTACACAAAACAGGTCATTAAAAACAATAACTGGAAGAAGATCGCAAAGCATGGCAAAGATCGCAATGAAAATAGTAAAGGACGCTATAAACGCGATCATCACAGTAAACATAAAAGCGGGCAAAAAAATCCTGTACCCATACCAAAAAAACTTGGTGATCCTTCAGTATTCAAACACGTATTTTATATCATCAAGGAAAACCGTACCTACGACCAAGTCTTTGGTGCATTGCCAATGGGTAACGGAAGCCCGGAATTGGTACAATTTGGTCGCGATGTTACACCTAATCAACACGCAATGGCTGAGCAATTCGTACTGTTCGACAACCTGTACGACAGTGGTTCCAACTCGCAAGATGGTCATGCCTGGGTAACCCAAGCATTTGTTACTGACTACATTGAGCGTACTTACGGTGGCTTCACTCGCACGTATTCATTTAACGGTGGCGACGCCATGAACTACGCATCAAGTGGCTTTATTTGGGAAAACGCCATGAAACATGGCAAATCAGTTCGCGTCTATGGTGAATTTGTCAGCGGCTTGAAAGCTGACGGTGTCGATATGGGTCCTTGGATGGGCTGGTTAGGTGGTGGTAAAACCGAAGCTGGAGTATGGGCGGATTTTTTTAACGACTCCAAGATTCTAGCCGGGGAAATTCAAAGTGATGATTTACACGTCACACTTGAAGCCTATTCTGACATACCTTCCCTCGAATCAATCATCAACAAAGAATACCCGCCTTATCATATGGTGATCCCGGATCAATACCGCACCGAGGTATTCTTAAAAGAGTTTAAACAATACGTTCAGAACAATAATCTCCCGGATTTTGTCATCATTGCTCTTACAAACGACCATACAGAAGGACTTACGCCAAACTACCCTACCCCTCACGCCATGGTAGCCGACAACGATTTAGCCGTTGGCCGGATTGTTGAGGCGGTGGCCACCAGTCCGTATTGGAAAGACTCTGTAATATTCATTATCGAAGATGATGCACAGAACGGTGTGGATCATGTTGACGGTCACAGGACTATCGGTAATGTTATCAGTCCCTATACTCGTCGAGGCATTGTGGAAAGTACCTATTTAACACAGATCGACTTTATCCGCGTCATGGAGCAAATCCTGGGATTGCCACCAATGAATCAAATGGATATGTCTGTAGACCCGCAGGTGATGGCGAATATTTTTATGCAAAAACCGGATATGACACCTTTCATTGCGCTACCCAACCAAATTCCACTGGATGAATTCAACCCATCGTTGGCGAAATTGAAAGGTTTGCGAAAAGAGTGGGCCATCGCATCGTCTAATCTGGATTTTTCGAAACCCGATGTGGCCGATGAAGAAATCCTAAACCGTGCAATTTGGTACGGCACCAAAGGCTTTGATAAACCTTATCCTGGTGACGAACGCGTGTTACGCCCTGACGAAGTACATGCTTATATCGAAGCGAAGACCAAGAAGCAATTGGATGAACTGTCACAACAAGAACCTGAAGAAAGGGCTGGTTGAAGCAGACTCCAGCAATACGGGTGTGAAAAGGTGAATAACCTCAATACTCCCGTATATCATTGTTGATAACTTGAGGTTGGATAGACCTGAAATATACGTTTATCCAGCCTCAATCTATTCAAACCCTGCTTTCTTGAAGTTTGAAAGAAGAGGCTAGTGTGGTGTCCTATTCTGTTTGACGTTTTCAGAGGCCCACAAATGAATCAAGATAAGGCGCAGCCCGCCCTCAAAGGGATAGAGGGATACTCATAATTTAATAACTTAATTGGCACGCACTCAACCTGCAAACATGGGCGAGGGAGGACTCAACTACTAAAGCAACGCCCAGTTCTGCATCCAGGTTGTTCCAAGGAGACCCCGTTGACCAGCAGCACCATCTGAGAACTTGGCTGTCAGGTACAAAGCCAGCACGTTAATCGAATGCATTAAGTTATTATCTTATTAGTGTCCCCTTTTGCGTTAATTCTGGGTAATGCGGGTGGTCAAATATGAATGGAAGCAGGAGAGAGCCTTGGGCTCCTGCAAAATAATGCGCCTGTTTAGCCTCAATATGATCGATGTCCTGATAAAGCTCTATTCCATTGTTTTATAGTCATTTCTAGTAGATACAAATGATAAATAATGGGGGTCTCATAATTCAATGATAATTCCATAGTTCTTCTTGTCGGCAATATCTTGTGTATGTGCATGTGTATATGTATAATATGAGCGGAAAGTACCATACTGGAGCACATAACAATGGCTGCAACAGCAGAAAACTTGATTCGGAAGCAGATCATGCTTTCACCCAGCAACATAGAAAAGTTAGAAAAACTGTCTAAAGATCGAGGGACCAGTGCAGCAGAGATAGTAAGACAATCAATTGATTCCTTTGATCCTGACTCTTTGGATATTGAAGAAGACGAACTTAGGAAGCTAGTCGCCGAACGTTTAAAAGAGGCAATCACGGAAACTGCAAAAACACGAAAGCGACTCAACAAAGTGATCAAGACTCTGGAAAAGAAAGGGCGTAAATAATGTCTGGATTTAAAGACATGTTGCTGGATGTGCTGAAATTGACAGACGAAGTGAAACGACTGAATAAGGATCTTGAACGGGTCGAGTCCATCATGTTGGATGTAGATAAACGAGTAGTACGACTGGAAACCATAGTAGAAATAGCTAAATCACAAGGAGGCCAACCGAAGCTACCTAAGGAGTAATGAGACAATCGTGAGCAGTCATAACAGCTAGAGAAGAGATGCCGGGATTGTTCGGGGATAAACAGTGTCAATGTACAGGGATAATTGAATTAAAATAACGGAGAAATAAAACAGATTAAGGAGCACCTCATGCTCAAGAAGCACCTGTCAATAACCGTAATTCTGACACAATCGGAAACGACAAAAGCGCCCTAAGGCGGCTAACTTACAGTTTCAAAGGTGGCCAGGGGCAGAATCGAACTGCCGACACGGGGATTTTCAGACCCTTTCCGTACCCCCTCAGTAAGCCACTATCCCGCACTTTCTCTACTATTTCAACAGGTTAACAGGCACAGGTAACCACTATATGGCACTTTATTACACCGCCCTGTAGTCATTATGTAGTCAACAACTCACCTAGCTCAACAACCTATCTTCCGAACACTCACGCAAGTCCATTTGTTACATTTTGTACATTTGTTGTTTTTTGACTATCATTAGAGATGAAAATTCCTGACAGTGAGTAAGATAACCCATGCGCCTTTCTATAGAAGTCACTCAAGAACAGCACAAACGCCTCAAGGCCGCAGCTGCCCTACAAGGTAAATCGATCAAGGATTACGTCCTTGAACGAACCCTTCCCGGTCTTGAGGAGCAGACAGCGCTGCAGGACCTGGAGGCTTTTCTCAAACCCCGCATCGACGCGGCAAAGAAGGGCCAGTTTTCCACAGAATCCATTGACACTATCTTTAACGAGGTCGAGCAGGAAGAGAACGGGTAATAATGCAACCATATGAGCTTACCAAGGATGCTGAGCAGGATTTACAAGAGGTTGCACGCTATACGCTAAATCGATGGGGGAAAGAGAGACTCCAACAATACCGCAACGGCCTGAAGGCAACTTTCGAGGCCATTGTTGCAAACGATGAACCAGAATCTTCATTCTCAAAAACTTTTCCGGATTTGCTGGTAACTAAATACAGACACCACTACATTTTTTATCTCAAAAAATACTTACCCAAACCCGTGATAGTTGGCGTTATCCATGAACGACGAGATATAGTCAATCGGCTTAGTGAGCGTCTCGCATAGCAACCAGGAATATTTCCTTGCAATTAATTGTAGAGATTTAGACTAGATCTGACACAGTTGAAAATAGGATCTGAGGATAAAGAGGTCAGTACCCTTCAGACTGCTTTTCTACCCTTTGGGCGTCCTCTTCTGGCCTGACCTACTTACACTTTAGCTGCTTTTAAATCTGCTCACAAAAGCGAGCATTGCCATAGGGAATACCAGTTTGAACAGTCGCACGGATATCGTGGATCTGATCTGCCTTGGGCGAGTTGTTGATACAAGGCATGAGGAACAGTCAATTTATCAGTGTACTGGGTGGCATTACACCGATAACTGGACCAACGATAATCAGCGGGGTTTTGTACCATGCCCGCTCGAACCGTATTGAGTTCTATATAACGCATACAAGTCAACAGATATCCGTCACTATCGACCACACAACCCTTGTGACGATCTTCCCATAAGGTACCGAATTTCCGTAGGTATGATTGATATAGGGAACGTAATAGCGGCCTACGATCTGCATGGTTTTACTGACAGCCTCAGGTCATTTTATAGCACGGCTCTTGGCAATCAATCGGCTAAGTACCCGGATGCCGTCATCAAGAAGCTGACTGTCTAATGGCGGCGCAATATTACTTTTGACAACCGTACTATCGAGTCGCAAGCAAGTAATGTCCAAAATCCCCTGTTCAAAAGATCTCTGATTAATGGCTTCAAAAACGCACTGAAGCGTTTGTGGTTGTATTCGACGAATACTGTTACTCAGTGATGACTTGCTCGGATGATAATGTCCTGCCAGTCTTGCAAATGTACGATAACTTGATGAGTCGGACAGGTGAAAAGCCAGCTTTTCATAACTGTCTCCGGTAATCTGTTTGAGAAGCATGCAACGAAAAGTGCTTTCAATGGATAAACCTTTGCGACCGGTCGCTTTCAATTCCTTGAATTGAAAGTCTTCTGCAATGAGATTCAGTAATTCTGGGTGATCATCAAGGTGTTCGGAAAGCTGTCTGAGAAACTCACCAAACTTGTGCTGAGCATACACATCAAATAAACTCGTTTGTGCGGTGCGGGTTTCTCGCATACGTAAGGCCCTGTAGGTGTGTGAATGATTTTTTGCGAAAACAATTCTACAACACCTCAGGGCCTTTTTTAATACTTGTTGAGAATTTATTCTTTATTTTTCAATGGGTTTTGCGTTTCTGGACGTGCACTACCTAGACTTACCCGTTTTTTGCTAATTTGAAGTGGATGCCATTGTTTTACCTTTAATTTCCCCATCTTTATGTTGACACTGTTATCCCATCTCCTAATTCCAGTACCTCCACTTTTATAGCTTCGGGTCCTGGTTTAACCAAAAACCACTCGTTATTGATCGTTTCACAGAGTATTTCGCATTTAAATTTTTCAGTTAATGCTTCACTTAGTTTTTTTACATTTATATTTGGCTTGACACTTTCTGGCCAAGATATTAGACAACCCACTTTAAAACCAGAAGAATATTCTGTCAGCTGTAAAAATCCTAAAGCATTATCAACTTTAGTATCAATAGTCTCTATCTGAAAATTGAGCACAGAATTTATACCAATTAGGATATTATCTTCAGATATCGTTTTAGAAAGAAATAATTGCATACTGCGTTCTTCATTCATTTTGTTAATTTCTCTATCATACTAATGACATCCATTGTTCGTTGATATTGTTCTGCGTTCAGTATTAATTTGTTAGTCATGTGTTCTAGTGTTTGAATAGCCCTATCTGTACCTTGCTTTTGTGCTTGCACTAGGATGTTGTATTCTGCAGATGTCACATCAACCACATTTGGTCCTGAAACAGGGTATATTGAAGTATTGTGTTTACCCCAAACCCTACCCGATGAAACAGTAAACAATTCACCTTCTCTAACTGCTTTTCCTTCTTGGATTTCAGCAAGATCTTTTATGGCTTCTTGTTTCGTGCCTAAAAATAAAGTGTTTCCTGTTTTCTTGGGGATGCTAAAATTACCCAAAATATGTCTTTCGGAAAGTTCTAGGCTGGCCAATTGCCTGGCTTGATCAACATCCTCCGACTGCACAACATCGCCAGTCCCATCTATACTAGCATTATCTGATTCTTCATTCATCATCACCGTCGGCTCATCCATCCTTTCCGCAGGGGTTTCTGTTCTCCACGGCAATTTTTCCCCTGGTAGTGGATTACTCAGTATGTGGCTATCCTTGTCCTGTTCAGCCATTGGGTAAGACGTTGTTGTAGTATCATGATCTTCCCGGTTCGGATAGGGTGTTATATCCACATAATCATCTTTGCCTGGTTCGTGGATTGGCATTCCTCCTGTCGATGCCGTCAGGATCTCATCATTGACGACAAACTTCGCCTCACCGCCGGCTTCCGAAGCAAAATCCCGGTAAGCCACCCCCTCCTCCGGTTTCCACTTG
>JASFJX010000038.1:0-12457 GCA_050119385.1 Candidatus Thiodiazotropha sp.
ATTCAGCAATCAGTGGAGAAGACAAAACGAGTATTATGTTCTCCACCTATAACAAGGCAGGAGGCCTGCATGCCATGCTCACACCATTTGCGGAACACGACATCAGCATGACGCGTATCGAATCCCGTCCTTCCCGCAGGGGACGTTGGGACTATCTTTTTTTTATCGACGTGGAGGGGCATAGAAGTGATGAGAATCTTGCGGCAGCCCTGCACGAAATAGAACAGACGGCTACCCAGTTCAAAGTCCTCGGTTCCTATCCCAAGGCAGTCATATAACTGCTGATCCCTCTCTTCGAACAGCGATATGGCAGACCAAGCAAATCCATTTCTCAAGCTTGCCGTACCGGGTATAGGGGCCTTGAAGCCCTATTTGCCCGGTAAACCGATATCTGAGTTGGAACGCGAACTGGGTATTACGCACTCGATCAAACTGGCATCTAACGAAAATCCCTTGGGGGTTAGTGAAAAGGTCATACAGGCAATAAGCCAATGCACAGCTGAATTGTCCCGCTATCCCGATGGCGGGGGCTTTCAGCTACGTCAACGGCTTGCGGAAAAGCATGTTATTGATCCCGCTTGTATAACCCTTGGTAACGGCTCCAATGATGTTCTGGATATGGTCGCCCGGGTCTTTCTTTCTCCCGATGTGGAATCCCTGTTTTCCCAATATGCCTTTGCGGTCTACCCGATCAGCAGTCAGGCTGCCGGCGCCAAGTTGGTGGTTGCTCCTGCCAAGTCCTATGGGCATGATCTTGATCGCATGTTGCAGATGATCACTCCCAAGACCAGAGTGATCTGGATAGCAAATCCGAATAACCCAACCGGTACCTGGTTGAAAGAAGAAGAACTCCAGGATTTTCTGTGTCAGTTGCCGGCGCATATCATCGTGGTTCTGGATGAGGCCTATTTCGAATATGTTGAAGCGCGTGATTTTCCGGATGGCACGGCGTGGCTGGAGAGATTCCCCAATCTAATCGTGACCCGTACCTTCTCCAAGGCCTATGGGCTGGCTTCATTACGTGTCGGATATGGGGTGTCGAATCCTGCTCTGGCCGATCTGTTGAACCGGGTTCGACAGCCCTTCAACGTGAATACCCTGGCACAGACGGCCGCATTGGCCGCACTTGATGATCAAGCCTTCATTCAGCGTTCGATTGCACTCAATAACAAGGGTATGCAACAGTACCGCTCAGGTTTCGAAGCGCTAGGGCTCGATTATATTCCTTCAGCGGGCAATTTTATCACCGTCGATGTCGGAGAGGATGCATCCGGAGTCGATCAGGCATTACTGCGCGAAGGATGTATCACCAGGCCGATAGCCAACTACGGGCTGCCGAACCACTTGCGTATCTCTATCGGTTTGGAAGAGGAGAACGATCGTCTATTGACAACCCTGAAG
Organism: Candidatus Thiodiazotropha sp.; assembly: GCA_050119385.1. Taxonomy (GTDB): domain Bacteria; phylum Pseudomonadota; class Gammaproteobacteria; order Chromatiales; family Chromatiaceae; genus Thiodiazotropha. The sequence goes on from JASFJX010000038.1 coordinate 1,402, forward strand.
AAGGTACTGAAACGGTGATCGAAAAGCTTGCGATAATCGGCGTTGGTCTGATCGGCGGCTCAGTCGCCCTGGCCTTGAGGGAAGAGGGCGTGGTGAAGGAGGTGGTCGGCTGTGGCCGGGGGAAGGCCAATTTAATCAAGGCCCAGTCCCTGGGTGTGATCGATCACTATACCCACGATGTGAGTGTGGCGGTCAAAGGCGCCGATATGGTCTTGCTGGCAGTACCCTTGGGTGCGATGCGTAACACCCTGAGCGCCTTGCGCGGCCAGCTTGCCGATCATGCCGTGGTAACCGATGCAGGCAGTGTCAAAGGCAGTGTGGTAAACGATGTCAAGGCGGTATTCGGTGAAGTGCCCGGTTTCTTCGTTCCGGCTCATCCCATCGCGGGAACCGAACGCAGTGGCGCAGAAGCGGCATTCGCCGAATTGTATCGCAATCGCCGTGTCATACTCACGCCACTGCGGGAAACGGATAAGCATGCCCTGCAACGGGTAGAAAGGATGTGGCGGCAATGTGGGGCGGAAGTGGTCCAGATGAGTGTTGAACACCATGACGAGGTGTTGGCTGCCACCAGTCACTTACCTCATATGCTGGCCTTTACCCTGGTCGATAGCCTGGCGCGAATGAAAGATAATGATGAAATGTTTAATTTCGCGGCAGGTGGTTTCAGGGATTTTACCCGAATCGCATCGAGCAATCCTGTGATGTGGCGAGATATCTGTATGGCAAATACGGATTCCCTGAACCGGATGTTGACGCGTTTCGCTAATGAACTAAATGAACTTGCGGCACTGTTGAAAAGTGGTGATGACGAAGGCTTGCTGAAGATATTTACCCGAGCGAAAGAGGCCCGCGACAGATATGTGGACGGCGTCGATAGGGGTGGGGCTGATAGGTGAATTGTCGCGTTGCTGAGTGGGTTTTTTAATCGTTACAGTAACGACAAACGAGTGATATTAAGTTGCAAAAAAGAATCAATTATCGAATACAACCCGGCGGTAAACTGAGTGGTAGCTTACGCGTGCCGGGTGATAAATCGATCTCCCATCGATCGATCATGCTCGGTTCATTGGCGGATGGCGTTACTCGGGTAACAGGTTTTCTTGAAGGAGAAGACAGTCTTGCCACCTTGAATGCCTTTCGCCAGATGGGAGTGACCATAGAAGGACCGCTACAGGGACGGGTGACAATACAAGGTGTAGGTATGCATGGATTACAAGCGCCGCATGATGCGTTGTACTTGGGGAATTCAGGTACATCCATGCGCCTGCTGACCGGTCTGCTGGCAGGTCAGGGCTTGGCAGTCACATTGACAGGTGACAGTTCCCTTTCAAGTCGTCCAATGCGGCGGGTGGTCGATCCACTGGCAAAGATGGGGGCTACTATCGGTTCGACAGAGACCTTTACCGCGCCGTTGCAGATTCATCCCCAGTCTTGCTTACATGGAATCGATTACCCATTGCCCATGGCCAGTGCCCAGGTTAAATCGGCGATCCTTTTGGCCGGCCTGTTTGCGGAGGGTGAAACCTGTGTCACTGAGCCTGCGCCCACAAGGGATCACACTGAGCGTATGTTGCAGGGGTTCGGCTATCCTGTGAGGCGCGATGGCAACAGGATATGTTTGACCGGTGGAGGGCGTTTGAGGGGCTGCGACATCGACATACCCGCGGATATTTCATCGGCAACCTTCTTTCTTGTGGGGGCCTCTATTGCTGAGGGGTCGGAGATGGTGTTGCAGCATGTGGGTATCAATCCCACTCGAGATGGTGTGATATCCATCCTGAAGTTGATGGGCGCGGAGATAGAGCTTCTCAATCAAAGAGAGATCGGCGGTGAACCGGTCGCCGATGTACGGGTGAGGTCAACGGGATTAGATGGCATAGAGATTCCCGAGGCGCTGGTAGCACTGGCAATCGATGAGTTTCCTGCTATCTTCGTGGCTGCGGCATGCGCCCGGGGTGAGACGCGATTGCGTGGGGCGCAAGAGCTACGGGTCAAGGAGAGTGACCGGATTCAGGTGATGGCGGAGGGTTTGCAGAGGCTCGGTATCCAGGCTGAGCCAACGCCCGACGGAATCGTAATTCAGGGCGGAGAACTGCAGGGAGGTATGGTGGAAAGTTACGGCGATCATAGAATTGCCATGTCATTTGCGATGGCGGGATTAAGGGCGGCAGGCCCTATCGAGATTGCCGACTGCGCCAATGTGAATACTTCGTTTCCAGGCTTCGTCTCATCAGCAGCGGATAGAGGACTGCAGATTGTTGAGGTAAATGCATAGTGGACAGGGTGCCGGTCATCACTGTAGATGGACCCTCGGGATCGGGTAAAGGAACCCTTGCGCAGCGCATTGCAGAGACCCTTGATTGGCGCTTTCTCGACAGTGGCGCGATCTATCGCGTTTTGGGGTTGATGGTTCAACGTGCAGGCATCAGTGGGGAAAATGTCGATAAAGTTGTCGAAATGGCTTTAAATATGCCATTGTCATTTGGTCAGGGCAAGGTAATGTTGGGCGATGAAGACGTATCTCAGGTCATACGTACCGAAACCATCGGCAATGCGGCGTCCAAAGTGGCCGCGATTCCCCGGGTTCGTGAGGCGTTGTTGGCATGGCAACGCAACTATGCCAAGTCACCTGGCCTGGTCGCAGATGGGCGAGATATGGGCACGGTGGTTTTCCCCCAAGCGGTGGTCAAGATATTTCTTACCGCAAGTGCAGAGGAAAGGGCGCACAGACGCTATAAACAGTTGAAAGAAAAGGGGTTGAGTGTTAACCTCGCTCGTCTTACTGAAGAGATCAGAGAGCGGGATGAGCGCGACAGTAAACGTGCTGTGGCTCCCCTCGTCGCTGCGGAATCGGCATACCGGCTGGATTCTACGGCGATGACTATCGATGAGGTCTATGGGCAGGCGATGCAGAAAATAGGCGTAGCCATGCCAGATCTTCATGATTAGTTGCTTGTCTCATCAGTCAAGATTGGGGGCCGGTTTACCGGCTTAATTTTTAACTTAACAACCTGGCGGACAAATGACCACTTACAATTTCGTCCAGCCTGTGCAACCTAGTGTTGCAGGAAAATCAATCCAATGACCGAAAGTTTTGCAGAATTATTTGAGGAGAGTCTCTCCAGCACCCAGCTTCGCAGCGGCGCCATCATCATCGGCACCGTCCTGGATATCACGTCAGAAGCCGTCATCGTCAATGCCGGACTGAAATCTGAAGGTGTCATACCTCGCGACCAGTTCCTCAACCACGATGGCGATATTGAAGTCGAGATCGGCGATCAGGTAGAGGTCGCACTGGATGCTGTTGAAGACGGGTTTGGTGCGACCAGACTCTCTCGAGAAAAAGCCAAGCGTGATCAGGCTTGGAAGGTGCTTGAAAAGGCACATGAGGCGGAGGAGACCGTTATCGGTCGTATCAATGGTAAGGTTAAGGGCGGATTCACGGTAGAGCTGAACGATATCCGTGCATTCCTTCCTGGCTCTCTTGTTGATGTGCGTCCCGTACGCGATACCGCCTATTTGGAAGGCAAGGATCTTGAGTTCAAGGTGATCAAACTGGATCGCCGACGCAACAACGTTGTGGTTTCACGCCGCGCAGTTGTCGAACAGGAGTACAGTGAAGAGCGTGATAAGTTGCTCGAAAACCTGCAGGAAGGTCAAGAGATCAAGGGTGTGGTCAAGAACCTCACCGATTATGGAGCATTTGTTGATCTCGGCGGTATCGATGGCTTGCTGCATATCACCGACATGGCGTGGAAGCGAGTCAAGCACCCCTCCGAAGTGGTTGAGATCGGTGACGAGATTAATGTCAAGATTTTGAAATTCGACCGTGAACGTAACCGTGTCTCTCTCGGCCTCAAGCAGATGGGCGACGATCCATGGGTTGCATTGGCGCGTCGTTATCCGGAAGGCACGCGTCTGTTCGGTAAGGTTACCAATATCGCCGATTACGGCTGTTTCGTGGAAATCGAAGAGGGTGTCGAAGGTCTGGTGCATGTTTCCGAGATGGACTGGACAAACAAAAATGTACACCCATCCAAGATTGTATCCCTTGGTGACGAGGTGGAGGTCATGGTGCTGGATATCGATGAGGAGAGACGTCGTGTCTCACTCGGTATCAAACAGTGCAAGCCGAATCCCTGGGATGAGTTCGCGGCGACCCATAAAAAGGGTGACCATGTTACGGGTAATATCAAATCGATTACCGATTTCGGTATTTTCATCGGTCTCGATGGCGGCATCGATGGTCTGATTCACCTGTCGGATATCTCCTGGGATGATGAGGGCGAAGACGCGATTCGCAACTTCAAGAAAGGTGATGAAGTGGAGACCGTTGTTCTATCAGTCGATCCTGAGCGGGAACGTATCTCTCTGGGTATCAAGCAGCTCGCGCAGGATCCCTTCTCTACTTTTGTCGCGGCCAACGAGAAAGGCAGTTTCGTCAAGGGTACCGTTGTTGAAATCGATGCCAAGGGTGCGTTGATCAACCTGGCAGAGGGCGTCGATGGTTACCTTCGGGCATCGGAACTGTCACGTGACCGTGTAGAGGATGCACGCAGTGTGCTTAAGGAAGGCGATGAGGTAGAGGCGAAATTTATCGGTGTGGATCGTAAGAACCGCTCCATAACTCTCTCTGTTAAAGCCAAGGATGCGGACGAAGAGGCAGCCGCCATCAAGGGTTATGCTCGTGATGCGGCCACCAGCGCGCCGACATTGGGTGACTTGTTAAAGGAACAGATGGATAATCAAGGCGAATAGAGCCAGGAGACGAAGTCGATAGATTTCGAATCGAAGAATCGGGGCCTGCGCCACAGGTGCAGGCCCTGAATCATCGGCAAATTGGAGAACTCACAAGAATGACAAAATCCGAACTGATAGAGATTATTGCCAAGGAGCAAAGCCATCTTGCCTATCGTGATGTCGAGTTGGCTGTGAAGTGTATGATTGAGCATATGAGTCAATCTTTAGCATCTGGGGAGCGGATTGAAATACGCGGATTTGGTAGCTTTTCTCTCCACTTCCGGCCACCAAGGATGGGACGCAACCCGAAGACGGGTAAGACAGTCGCGCTTTCCGGCAAGTATGTTCCTCACTTCAAACCCGGCAAGGAGTTGCGCGATCGAGTGAATGAATCCTATGCGGAAAGAGTCACCGAACAGGTGGAGTAGAAGCGCTCAGGGGCCGGCCTTTTACTGTTGCAGCTTCTCCCGCTCTGGCGATGAGTTCAGCAGTACAGGTTGGTCATCGCGGTTCGGTTTTGTGTCGTCATGTTCAACAGTATTTGCCAATGGCCTGTTTAGTGTTGATTCCACTGGAAAGGCACAGGTAAAGCTACTGCCAATCCCCAACTGACTCGATATTCTTACTTCGCCATCATGTCGACCGATGATATGTTTGACAATGGCCAATCCCAGTCCTGTGCCCCCTGATTGGCGTGATCGCGCCTTATCGACCCGATAAAAACGTTCTGTCAATCGAGGTATGTGACGCTCCTCTATACCCGGCCCTGAATCAGTGACAGTCAGGCAGGCCTCATTGTCCAGACGCAGCCAGGTGATAGTTATCTCTGTACCGGGTGGAGTATGGATAATAGCGTTGAAGACAAGATTCGAAAATGCGCTCATCAGTTCGCTCTCTTCACCGAGCAACCAGAGCTTGTCGTTGACATCCAGGTTGATCGTATAACCCCCCTTTTGTTCAGCCAAGAGTTGTGCCTGGTCGATGATTCTGCGTAGTAGATCAGGTACCGCGACCGGCTTCTCCGAGGATGGGGCATGTCCAAGCTCGAGCCGGGATAGAGTGAGCAGATCGTTGATGATGCTGTTCATCCTGTCCGCCTGCTGCAGCATCAGAGTGAAGGGACGCTCCTGAAAGGGCAACATATCATTATCGGAAAGGTTTTCCAGGTATCCCGCGATAACTGTGAGAGGGGTGCGAAGTTCGTGAGAGACATTGGAGACGAAATCCCGCCTGGTCTGGTTGAGTTTATAGATTTCGGTGATGTCTCTTACTACTACCAGGCGTTGTGCCTTCTTGCCGCCGAATGGGGTTACACGCAGTGAAACGATCACTGCTTTGTTAGTCGGAGAAGGGAATTCGAGGGGCTTTGAGTAATCCGGATTTTTCAGATATTCCACGAGATTATCATGCTGGATGTGTTCGTTGATTGGCGTATTCTCATCCCGCGGCCAGCTGATGTTCAATAGTTGGTTGGCTGCCGGATTGGCCCATTCAATGTTGGCTGACTTATTCAGTAGTAGCAGTCCGTCAGGTATGGAATTGGTTACCTTTCTGAATCGTGAAGCGAAGCGGCTGAGTGTCCTTTTGCGTTTGCGGCTGCGGGAGCGGAATCTCGAGAGCTCTTTATAGATCAATCCCCAGATATCCGCAGGGTAGGGCGGCTCGATCCAGGTGCCCTGGTTGATCAGATAGGCAAGCTTGATTAGGTAGTAGCCATGTTTGGAGAGATAGGCAACCAAAGCCACCACGATTGCGGCAGGAATCTGCTGCAGCAGATACCCGATCGTGACGAATATCAGCAGGCTTCCCAACAGGTGTTTGATTTCGATTTTCAGGTAGTCCTTCACGAAGATGACTGCTCGGGTTGAGTATTGCCGGGGGAGAAACGGTAGCCGACACCACGTACGGTTTGTAGCAAGTGCTGATAGCCCGACGGAGTGAGCTGTTTTCGCAAGCGTCTAATGTGGACATCTACCGTTCGTTCATCGACACAGACAGTGGCCCCCCAAACCTGATCGAGAATTTGGCTCCGGCTATAGACACGTTCGGGGTGAGACATGAAGAAGTAGAGCAAACGATATTCGGCCGGAGAGAGAGGGAGGGGGTTGCCATCCACTGTGACGACATGGTGACTGGGTTCGATAGAGAGGCCGGCAAATTCAATCCCTCTATCGACTTGATCACCCTTGTTTCTACGAATTACGGCCTTAATGCGGGCCAACATCTCTCGAGGTGAAAAGGGCTTGGTAATATAGTCATCTGCCCCGCTATCCAGGCCATCTACTTTGTCCGATTCTTCGGTTCTTGCAGTCAGCATGATGATAGGCGGTGTATCTGAGCGGGCCTTTTGCTTCAACTCCCTGGTCAGATCGAGCCCTGATCTGCCAGGTAGCATCCAGTCCATCAGGATCAGGTCGTAACTATGCTGGGTCAGCAGACGACGGGCCTCTTGGGTATTTTCGGCTTCATCAATCCGATATCCCTTGGGTTCGAGAATAAATCGAATCATCTCCCGGACCTCGGGTTCATCTTCTACCATCAGTATACGTCGCATCTATTTGTGAGCTATACCAAATTTCATTAGGAGCAATGACCTTGTTTTTCCCATGTAAACCTTCTCCATACCTTAGTCTGAGGTGCTGTTCTCATACGCGACAAGAGTGATGTGAGGAAACTCTTTCAGCTTGCGTTTATAATGTCTATGCTAGATTGGATCTAATGAATAGAGAATAACATTTATAAACTAGGCATGTTATAGGACAGTATTAAGTCATGAAATATTATGGATATATTATATACTGGTATTCGATGGTTGTGATTCAATGGCTTAACGGTAATAATCATACATTGGGCCATATCTGGCGAAACTAATATAGACAGTTCGTGGAAAGTTACCTAATTTTGGCACTGCTATTAGTGCTCTCCGGCGTTTTTTCTGGTTCAGAGACTGCCTTAATTAACCTATCGATGGCGCGTGCAGAGGCGTTGTACAAGGAGGGTAGAAGAGGGGCTAATACTCTCTATCTGTTGAAAAAAGACCCTAGCCGCATGCTGATTACCATTCTCATCGGCAATAATGTGGTAAATATTGCCGCATCCGCGATGGCAACGGTCATCGCCACCGACTATTTTGGCGATACCGGCCCCGGGATTGCCGTGGGTGTTCTGACCATCCTCATCCTGGTATTTGGCGAGATTACCCCAAAGAGCCTGGCGACCCGTTTTTCAGAACGAATCTCGCTGTTTATCTCCCCGCTGATCTTTGGCTTCATGCGCCTTATCTACCCCCTGGTATGGGTATTTCTGCAGGTAACCAATTGGGTGCAATCATCCACCAAGGCCATGGATGATCCGCTGGTGACCGAGCACGAGGTGATTACCCTGGTCGAGCATGGCGAAGAAGAGGGGGTCATCGATACCCGTGAGCGAGAGATGATCGAGCGTATCTTTAACTTCAACGATTTGAAGGCTGAAGATGTCATGACCCCAAGAAGACAGGTGTTTCGACTGGACGGCCAGCGTACCCTGCGGGATGTGCTCCCGGAGATTATGCAGGAGGGCTATTCCCGTATTCCGCTCTACAAAGAGGATCCGGAGGAGATCATCAGTATGGTATTGCTGCGTGATCTGGTCAAATATATCGTCTCCGGCGATTTGGACGTGCCTATCTCTGAATTGGGGCAGGAACCCCTCTACACACCATCGAATACAACCATTGATGAGTTGATTCGTACGCTTAAGACAAAAAGCATTCACCTGGCTGTGGTGGTCGATGAACATGGCGCAATGCTCGGCGTGGTTTCCTTGGAAGACATGCTGGAAGAGTTGGTGGGTGAGATATATGACGAGACTGATGAAAAACCCAATAACTTCATGGTATTGGAAGAAGGTAAGATATTGGTGCAAGGTACTGCTGAATTACGTATCGTTGAAGAGTACTACGATATGGATATCCCCGGTAAACCGACCGATACCATCAATCGGTGGTTGCTGGAGCACACGGAAAGGATTCCGGAAAAAGACGAGAAATTTGAATTGGATGGTTTCGAAGTGCAGGTACAGGACGCCTCATCCCGGCGCATCCATCAAGTCATTTTGCAGCGCTTGGATGAGATTCAGGATGAGGCCGCCCTTGACGTTCAGGACAACTCCTGATTGCTTTTCAGGCGTTGTTTGAAATGGTTCATGAGTTTTTCACGCATGCGTTTTTCCCGATGTTTCCTGGCCGCGTTCAAGCGCCGCTCAACCACACCGATCAGGGTCTCCTGGCAGTTGAGTGAGGAGTCGCCGTTTTCGGCTGATCGCCGTACATAGGTGCCGTCGGCCTGCATATCCCAGGCGTTGTGTTTATCACCCAGCTGCACATCGAGTATCAATCGCAGTTCCTGGCGCAGTGCCGGTGACTCCACCGGTGTCAGTACCTCAACACGCTTCTCCAGATTACGCTGCATCAGATCGGCGGAGCCTATGAAATATTCCTCATCGCCACCGTTGAGAAAATAACTGATGCGTGCATGTTCCAGAAAACGTCCAACAACGCTGATCACACTGCCGCTCTCGCTGAGGCCCGGAATGCCTGGGCGAAAGCGGCAGGTATCCCTGACGATAAGTTCAACCTTGACCCCGGCCTGGGTGGCCATGTAGAGGGCCTTTACGATGTCAGAGTCTTCGAGGGCATTCATCTTCATCTGGATATGCCCGGGATTTCCATTCTTATGCAGCTTGATCTCGCGCTCGATCTTCTCCACCAGTGTCTGCTTCAAGTTGTAGGGGGCAGCCAGAATCTTGCGATAGCTGGGGGGAGGTGAGTAGCCGGTCAAGTAATTGAACAGTTCTGTCAGGTCTTTGCCTATATCCTCATCGCATCCAAGTACCCCTAAATCGGTATAGAGCCTCGCGGTACCGGCGTGATAGTTACCTGTGCCGATATGGTAGTAGCGGCGCAGCTGAGAGTAGTCTTTGCGTATCACCATGGTCATCTTGCTGTGGGTCTTAAGGCCCAATACACCATAGGTGACATGGATGCCTGCCTGCTCCAGGTGCCGTGCCCAGCGTATATTGGCGGCTTCATCGAAACGCGCTTTGAGTTCCACCAGCACCGCAACCTGTTTGCCGTTACGGGCCGCCTTGATCAGGGAGTCGAGTACATTGCCTTCAGCGGAGGTGCGATAGAGTGTCATCTTGATCGCTAAAACCTTGGGATCCTCCGCCGCCGTGCGCAGGAAGCGTTCTACTGTGGTAGTGAATGACTCATAGGGGTGTTGCAGCAGCAAAGAGCCTTGCTCTCTGATGATATGGAAGATATTGCGCCGGTCATGGGCCAGCTGCGGATGATCGGACGGGTAGTGGGGCGGATCGCGCAGCTCCGGTATGTTCAGGGTGGCGATTTCAAACAGGTCTCGCAGGGCCATCATACGATCGATTTCAAACACATCCTGCTCTTCGTCAAGGCCAAGCTCGGCAGCCAGCATGCCACGGTGTGTTGGATTCATCCCCGCTGAGACCTCCAATCTCACGATGGGGGCGAAGTGACGTTCACGCAGTTCTGTTTCAATCGCTTCCAGCAGGTCGTTGGCCGACTCCTGGTCCAATTCCAGGTTGGCGTTCCGGGTGACCCTGAACAGGTTGCATGATTCGATTTTCATGCCGGGAAACAGCATGTCGAGATTGTTTGCAATCAGATCATCCAGGGTAACGTAGGTGTAACTCTCATCCACCTGGATCAAACGTGGCGAAACATCTTTACTCACCGGTACCTTTACCCTCGCCATATGCAGGTCATAACCGCTGGGAAAACGCAGCGTGACCAACAGGTTCAGGGTTTGGTTGGAGATAAAGGGGAAGGGATGGCTCGGGTCCATCGCCAGGGGTGTGAGCATGGGAAAGATATTCTGCTGAAAATGTTCACGCAGGTTTTGTTGCTGGGTTTCATCCAGTGCCTCGAATTGGGTGATACGAATCCCGGCCTCCTCCAGTTTGACCTGCAGTTCGTGGTAGATGTGTTGCTGTGCCTGCTGCATCCCGGATATCACCTTGTGGCACTCGATCAGCTGTTGCTGCGGTGTTCTGCCATCCACGGTTGTGGTGGTGAGGCCCGCAGCAAGTTGTTGCTTCAGGCCGCCAATACGCTTCATGTAGAACTCATCCAGGTTACTGCTGACTATGGCAAGGAATTTAACCCTTTCCAGGAGTGGATTTTTGTCCAATTCGGCTTCGTTCAACACCCGGCGATTAAAAGCGAGCCAGGTCAGCTCCCTGTTCAGGTAGAGACTGGGGTCGTTCAGATCGATCTCAGTGACCGGCTCAACCTCAT
>JASFJX010000039.1:0-12441 GCA_050119385.1 Candidatus Thiodiazotropha sp.
CTTAAGCGCTGTCGATCCTCTAAGGTTATTGCGCCGCGGGTGATTGAGATCAAACCTTGTTGTTCAAAATCCTTCAATATTCGACTCACAACTTCTCGGGAAGTGCCAAGATCGGAAGCGATAGATTGATGTGTTGCTTGCATAAGGTTGCTTGTCTCATCGGTGTGCTGCAGCAGATACCCGGCTAGCCTTCGGTCCACACGCCGGAAAGCGACCTCTTCCACGACGCTGATCACATCACTCAGCCTGTCACTGATGAGTTGGAACAGGTAATCCCTCCAGGCTTGCTCCTGATTAGACCAATGTATGACATCGGAAGTTGAGATGATCAGTGCTTGAATAGGCAGTTCGCTGACGGCAAAGGCTGGGAATGGTTTTTTGCTCATGATGCATGAAGCGGTTAGGATACAGCTTTCCCCGGGGCCAATCCGGTAGAGCGTAATCTCTCTTCCGTTCTCACCAATCTTAAACACCCTGGCTGTGCCTTCGATTACCAATGCCAGGTGGCTGCACAGCATTCCTTGCTGGCATATGGATTGGTTGGCTGGCAACTGCACGATTTTAGCTGCGCTAAAGAATTGGCGAACGAAATCGGCTTCAGCGCACTGTAAAAAGTGAAACTGCCTGGTTAGATCATCAATAATGGTTTGGTTAGTTATCACGCTTGAATAATTTTGTCTGCTGCTTGAGCATCTTATGCATGAGGTTAGTGATGAAATGGTTGGACTCTACTATAATTGCTTACGCTGCAGAAACAAATACGACAACAGGCCATTCACGGAAGTTATCCCTCGTCAAACTGATCTGATCGCGCAACTTTGCTACACTTGATGAGCATGGTTAATATGCTAATTTGTATACAATTAATGGGGATTTAATAACCCAGGCAATCAACCATGACTGATCCAAACGAAGAAGCGATTAAAATAAAAAAAGAGCGGGTGCGGTTATTATACGCAAACGGTACGACGCTTATTATCGCTAACCTTATCGCCGGTCTTATCTTCTTTTATCTGAACAAGGTATGGAAAATCCCGTTGGGAGTGACCTGGGGGTGGTTGCTAACTGGGGTCTTGATAGGGCAGACGCTATTGACCATCATTGTGCGCAGAAGTTCCCTGGGGCGCCTGCAGATGTGGCGTTATGCGCTGCTTCCCGGAATTTTTATGCTGGGCTTGTTATGGGCTGCCGCTCTCATTCACTTGTTGACCCATCCGATGGAGACCGATTATCTGGTCATTGACCTGGTATTGATCGGCACGGTTTTTCTCCTTACTGCGCTGCTATTGACTATCGACACCTTTTTCAGCATTGTTTTCGTCCTCACTGCAACAGCGCTCATTTTTCTCAATATTTCAGGGAATGGGGATCTTGTATCCAATGAGTTTTTAATAGGCTTGATCGCCTATGCCTTGGCGCTGCTGATTCTGTCAGCCTGGATGATGGTATATCAGCAGGGTTACCTGCTACTTGCCGCAAATCGTGTATTGCTGCATGAACGTATGGTCGCATCCGAGACCGAACTCAGTGAAATGAGAAGCCGCCTGATTATGGAAAATGATCAGCGGCAATCCGTGGAGCAGGAGCTTTTTCTAGCCAAAGAGGCAGCTGAGAGTGCCAGTCTAGCCAAGTCTGAGTTCTTGGCCACGATGAGTCACGAGATCAGGACTCCGCTGAATGGAATCCTGCCGATCCTGGAAATGCTGTTGGAGACCAAGTTGAATGGGGAACAAAAGCAGTTTGTTACCACAGCGCTCAACTCTTCGCAGGTACTGCTCAGCATCATAAACGACATTCTTGACTTCTCAAAAATAGAAGCGGGTAAGTTGGACCTGGAGTTTATCGATGTCTCTTTGAAGGAAGTTGTCAGCCAAGTGACGTCGTTGATGAAGAATGCCGCTGATCGGCGCGGTTTGAAGCTTAGCTATAATATCGCCCAGGAAGTGCCGATGATCGTGCGAGGAGACCCGATCCGGCTTCGGCAAATCCTCACCAACCTGGTTAGCAATGCAGTAAAATTTACCGAGCATGGAGAGGTTGTGGTGGAGGTTTCCAGCCGACAATCGACACGCACAGAGGTGGAATTGCTGTTTGCCGTCAGAGATACCGGAATCGGTATGTCGGGTGAGCAGGTGAAGCGCCTTTTCGAGCCATTTTCTCAAGCCGATGCCTCGACTACGCGCAAACATGGTGGTACCGGTTTAGGCTTGGTAATCTGTAAACGCCTGACCGAACTGATGGGTGGACGGATCGGAGTGAAGTCTCAGATTGGAAGAGGATCCTATTTCTGGTTTGTACTGCCGATGAGAAAGTCGCTACAGGAGATTCCTTCCAGCCGGCGAAATCTCCATGATATCCGGACCCTGTTGCTGGCGGCGAAAAAAAACCCGGAAACTTCCGTTTTAGCAAATAGTCTCAAAGAGCTGGGGATGATATTGGAACAAACCGAGGACCAGTATGACGCCCTATCCAAGCTGAAGGCATCAGCCAACCTAGGTTCCAGTTGGCGTTATGAGTTGCTCATTGTTGATGCGGGATTCTCGACTATCAACCTGCTTAAGGTGGTTAGTTCTGCCCGTGAAATCACCCATATGAAAGACCTTAATGTTCTGGCGCTGAATGTACCGGAGGATGAGATCGAAACCCTTGAGGGATTGTCAATTGAGTGTGTAATCGGTAGCGGAAGGAGCAGGGAGATCAAACAGCGGTTGTATAGAATCTTCGATGTGGAGCAAGTCGGTTCATCATCAACTACCCCTGAAGAGATTCCCATACCTCGTTTGCCTGATGATCATTTGAACTGGCTTGACAAGCAGGGAGGTGAGACGGAATTTTTCCCAGAGAGTGAAAGGGTGGAAGAGCGCAAGGCGATGTTTCAACATACCCAACTTGCTGGACGGGTGCTGGTGGTTGAGGATAATCCGGTCAATCAGGCGGTGGTTAAAAAAATGCTGGAGAAGGCAGGGCTTTCGCCGATAACAGCCAATGACGGGGTGGAGGCGGTGGAGCTTACCCATCAGGAGCAGTTCGATGTGGTCTTGATGGATTGCCAGATGCCGCGGATGGATGGTTATGAGGCGACTGAAGCAATTCGTGATAGAGAAGCAATTCATGGTTTGATGCGTACGCCAGTGATAGCCATGACCGCCAATGCCATGGCAGGGGATCGGGAAAAGTGCTTGGCGGTAGGTATGGATGACTATCTCTCGAAGCCGGTGAAACCGGCTCAACTGGAGAATATGTTGCGACAGTGGTTACCCATGGAGGATATGATCAGACAGGGTGAGGAGCGTTTGGTGGTTGAGCAGGTGAGCGGCAGTGAAGAGGATGTGGCGACATCGGTCGACCAATCGAGTGATAGTTTTGAGAGCATAGGAGGCAGCAGTATGCCTGCAAGTGGCATGATAGATCGCAGTGTTTTGGAAGAGTTGTATGAGATCATGGAGGAAGAATTCGTCTCTGTGATCGAGAGTTATCTGAATAGTGCCCCTGGGCTTATGGTTGGTATACGTGATGCAGTCAAGGATCGTGATATGAATGCCCTGGTAAAGTCTGCCCACCCACTCAAATCGAGCAGTGCCAATGTGGGTGCAATGGAATTGTCGACCCTCGCCCGCGATCTGGAGTTCAAGGGGCGTGAGAATGACAGCTCAGGATTGGTGGATAGTTATAACCTAGCTGCAGAAGTATATCGTCGGACTGTTTCAGAATTGAAAAGTATCATTGATCGAGGCCATATTCACTAAGCATCACTGGCTTAGAGATTCTCAGATGCGTAATCGGCAAGCCGCGAGCGCTCCCCTCTCTGCAGGGTGATATGTCCGCTGTGGGGCCAGTTCTTGAACCGGTCGACGGCATAGGTAAGACCTGAAGTCGTCTCTGTCAAATAGGGTGTATCGATCTGTGCCACGTTGCCAAGACAGACAATCTTGGTGCCGGGTCCCGCACGGGTGATCAGGGTCTTCATCTGTTTTGGGGTCAGATTCTGTGCCTCATCGAGAATGATATATTTGTTGAGGAATGTTCGACCACGCATGAAATTGAGGGAATGGATGCGGATTCGGCTGCGCAGCAGGTCTTCGGTAGCAGCTCGTCCCCACTCACCACCTTCAGTCTGGGTCAGTACCTCCAGGTTATCCATCAAAGCGCCCATCCAGGGTGTCATTTTCTCCTCTTCAGTGCCTGGTAGAAAGCCGATGTCCTCTCCCACCGGAACGGTAACCCGGGTCATGACGATTTCACGGTAGAGATTGAGATCCAGTGTCTGTACCAGACCGGCGGCCAGGGTGAGCAGGGTTTTACCGGTACCGGCTGTGCCTAACAGTGAGACGAAATCGAGTTCCGGATCGAGTAGCAGGTTCAGGGCGAAGTTCTGCTCCTGGTTACGTGCTGTAATTCCCCATACGGCATGTTTGGGATTGGTGTAGTCCTCCATCAACTCAATGGTGGCGCTATTCTTCTCTTTCTTCCTGACGATGGCTTGAAATCCCTCGTCTCCCGGTAGGTGCAGGCATTGGCTGGGATGCCAGTTTTCAGTATCGGTACCGGCGATCCGATAGAAAGTCCGCCCCTCCTCTTGCCAGGACTCTAGCTCCTTGGTGTGCTGTTCCCAGAAGCCGGCCGGCAGACTCTCCATGCCGCTGTAGAGAAGATTGACGTCCTCCAGGACCTTGTCATTTGAGTAATCCTCTGCATGAATGCCGACCACGGCCGCTTTGATGCGCAGGTTGATATCCTTTGATACCAGTATGATTTGCTTGTCAGGGTTTTCCGACTGCAGGCTGAGGGCCGTCGCGAGTATTGTATTGTCGGGCGTATTGCCTGGTAAGGTCGAGGGGAGGTCGCTACTGCTGCTGATTGGCTTGGTCTGGAAAAAAAGATGACCGCTCAGGGACTCGGTTCCGCCATTCAGCTGCAGGCTGTTGAGAGGAATGCCGTCGCAAATGGCGGATTGAGGTACGTTACTCATCAGTTCATCGAGGAAACGGCTGGTTTGACGGACGTTTCTTGCAACCTCAGACATGCCTTTTTTTCCTTTGTCCAGCTCTTCCAATACCACCATAGGCAGGTAGATATCGTGCTCCTTGAAGCGGAAAAGTGCCGATGGATCGTGCATCAGTACATTGGTGTCGAGGACAAAAAGACGGGAATTGTTGGATCGTTTTTCAGACATCTTATGTAACGTTTATGTTATTTGCATGAACACCCCAGCGTCAGCAGTGAATCGATTACTCACCACGGCAGACATGGTTGTTGTCGCAAATTGGGAATGGGAATAAAAATACTCAGGCAAGTTTACCGGCTCGCATCGCCTTTAAAGTTTCCAGGACCTCCTCTACATGTCCCTTGACTTTGACCTTACGCCACTCCCAGCGTAGATGTCCACTCTCGTCGATCAGGAAGGTGCTGCGTTCTATGCCGCGAACCTGCTTGCCATACATCGATTTCATTTGTATGACGTCGAAGGCATGGCAGAGCTTTTCCTCTTTATCTGCTAGAAGATCGAAAGGAAAGCCTTGTTTCTGCTTGAAATTTTCCTGGGCCTTCAGGCTGTCCCTAGAGGCCCCGAGGATGATGGCGGACTGGCGTCTGAATTTCGCAATGGCAGCACTGAAGTCCAAACCCTCCTGGGTGCAGCCTGGGGTACTGGCTTTGGGATAGAAGTAGAGAACGATGGGTTTTCCATGAAAATCCGTGAGTTTGATGTGCTTGTCGCCGGTAGCCGGTAGCTCAAAATCGGGAACGGGGCTTCCGATGGTGATGGCAGGCATAATGCTTCGCTTCCTCCTCAACCCTTGATAGGTTCAATGACGGCGTCCAGATTCAAGGCATCACAGTAGTCCATGAACTCTTCCCGCAGGACGGCGATATGGATGTCTGCGGGGATGCCGACACTCATATGTACCGAAAACATAGGGGTGCCAGTGTGGGCTGCCGAGTAGTTTGACGTCACCATATCCTCGATGTTGATCTCTCGCTCCGAGAAGAATTCAGCCAGTTGATTGACGATGCCGGGGTGGTCCATTGAGACAACTTCGACCATATAGGGCAGGAGATTGTTGCTGCGAACCTTGCCTTCCGTACGTTTGCAGATGATGGTGAGCCCAAGAGCTTCCTGAAGTTCGGGAACCGCTGATTCGAGTTTTGCCAGGGTGTTCCAGGGACCCTCGATAAGTAGCAGGATTGCAAACTCCCCCCCTAAGACTGTCATTCTACTGTCAGTAATATTGCAACCCTCATCAAGTATTTTTCTCGATAAGGCTTTGACGATCCCAGGTCTATCGTTTCCAAGTGCTGAGATGACCAGATAATTCTTTGGCGTAGACATAACAATTGCTTAGTATCGAAGGTTATAGGGTTTCCAGCCCTAGAGTGTAACATCTGTTATCTGCGTCAAGCGATTTTTTTACATCGAGAGCAGGGCTGTTTTTCCATGCTACTTGTCATCATCACAAGCCACAGGATAACATTGCCGATTATTCAATAATTCGGGGGTTGGAGCGATGTTTCACGGCAGTATGGTAGCAATGATCACTCCCATGGTGGAGGATGGCAGCCTCGACCATGCCGCTTTGCGTCGACTGGTGGAGTTTCATATCCAACAAGGTACGGATGCGATCGTGGCTGTCGGCACGACCGGCGAGTCCGCCACTCTGGACGAAGAGGAACATTGCGATGTGATCCGGTGGGTGGTCGACACTGTCGAAGGGAGGCTGCCTGTGATAGCTGGTACAGGTGCAAATTCGACTCGCGAGGCCATCTCCCTGACCCAATGTGCCAAGGAGGTGGGTGCGGATGCCTGCCTGCTGGTGACACCTTACTACAACAAACCCACCCAAGAGGGGTTGTATCAGCACCACAAAGCGGTTGCTGAGGCTGTTGATATTCCCCAGATCCTTTACAATGTGCCGGGACGTACCGCTTGCGATATGCTGCCCGAAACGATCGCCCGCTTGGCCCAGGTGTCAAACATCATCGGAGTCAAGGAGGCAACCGGGGATCTATCGCGCCTGCGGCGATTGCGTGAGCTGTGTGATGGCGCATTTGAGTTTTACAGCGGCGATGACGCCACTGGTTGCGATTTCCTGTTGCAGGGCGGTCATGGCGTTATCTCAGTGACTGCCAATGCCGCGCCACGCCTGATGCACGAAATGAGCGTTGCTGCTTTGGCGGGTAGAGATGAAGAGGCGCGGGCAATCGATGCCAGGTTGGCCGGGTTGCACCGTGCTCTTTTCGTGGAATCCAATCCCATACCGGTGAAGTGGGCGATGATGAAATTGGGGATGGTAAGTCGAGGTATCCGATTGCCGCTCACATGGTTGAGCCCTGAGGCTGAGGATAAGGTTATACAAGCAATGCATCAGGCCGAAATTCTATGACAGCAGACCAGATAGATTTAAGTCCAGTAAACGCACACCCGCAAGGTTTCACTGTCTATATGTCAATATGTAGTGATTAAATTCAAACTTATCATTCAGTTTCATTGTCATAGGCAACACATAATTACCTGACGATACTCCTAGATATGCAATCAACCCTCGCTTTTCTGTTGATCACTGTTTTGTTCTTCTTGCTTTCTGGATGCAGTTCCGGTGGCGGTTATTTTTCCGACTCTGAACGGGCCTACCGTTCGCAGAAGGAGACGGTAGACGATCTCGAGGTGCCGCCGGATCTTACCCGCTCGTCGATAAAGGACAGCATGGCGATACCCAGCGCGGGGGGTGCCTCATATGAGGAGTATGCGCAAAAGCGGGACAGCGGTAACCCGGGTATAGCTGCCCAGGATCAGGTTTTACCGGAGTTTGACACCATAAGGATTGAGCGTGATGGCGATCAGCGTTGGCTTGTGATCGATGCAGAGCCTCAAGCCGTATGGCCGAAAGTGGTGGAATTCTGGCGCACTAACGGACTCCTGTTGGTGGAGCAGGATCCGGTCACCGGTGTCATGAAAACCGACTGGCTCGAAAGTCGAGCCGATATTAAACAAGGCCCGATTACTGAGTTTTTTCGTAAGACCCTTGGTAGTATCTACTCATCGGCCACACGTGATCAGTTCCGCGTGCGCCTGGAGCAAGGATTAGAAGCCGGTACCACTGAACTCTATTTGACTCATCGGGGTATGGAAGAGAAGTTGAAAGAGGATTTCAGCGGCAATGCCGATACTACTTACTGGACACCACGGCCCAATGATCCAGGCATCGAGGCTGCAATGCTGCGCAGCATTATGGTCTATTTTGGGATGGCCGGTGAGAAGGCGGAACAGATGCTGGCTCAGGGGGAAGAGAGGGAACAACGCTCCAAATTGGTTAAAACCGGAGAACGGGCTGAACTCTGGATCAACGAGGGCTTTGCCCGCGCATGGCGATTGACCGGGGTTGCCCTCGATCGGGTCGGCTTTGCGGTGGAGGACAGGGATCGCTCATCCGGTATCTATTTTGTCCGTTACAGCGAAATGCCAGGTCCAAACCTGGAAGAGAAGAAGGGATTCTTTTCCAAGCTCGCTTTCTGGCGGGATGAAGAAGAGAGCATCGATAAAGAGGCCCAGTACCAGGTCTTGCTCTCGGAGCAGGATCAAGGTACCCGGGTAGTGATTAGAGACCAGGATGGCGTGGAGGCCGATATCAAGGCGGCTGCAAGAATTCTCACTATGATTCACGAGCAGATCCGCTGAGGCGTGTCCTTACGATTCGCCTCGCTTGGTAGCGGCAGTCGGGGAAACGCACTAGTTATCGAAACCGCCTCGGTCAGGGTTTTGGTGGATTGTGGGTTTCCCGCCCGGGAAATCGAGAGTCGCTTGAGCGATCTGGGTATTGAGGCGGACTCCCTGAGCGCGATTCTCGTTACCCATGAGCATACAGATCATGTCCGGGGGCTCGGTCCCCTGGCGAGACGTCATGGGCTGGCTGTGTGGATGACAGCGGGTACATTTCATGGTGCCAACTACGGTAAACTCCCGATGCTGCACCAGATTGACAGCCATGCCGGCTGGTGGTCCATTGGCGATCTGGCCGTGGTCCCCTATCCGGTACCTCACGACTCCCGAGAGCCCTGCCAATTTCTATTCCGAGCCTGTGGCTGCACACTTGGCCTGCTCACGGATACGGGTTATATCACGCCCCATATCGCGAGCATTCTTCAGGCATGCGACAGCTTGGTTCTGGAATTCAATCATGATTCGCAGATGTTGGCGAATGGACCCTATCCACCTGGCCTGCAGGCTAGGGTAGGGGGATCTCATGGTCATTTGAACAATCACCAGGCAATGGGATTGTTGAAACGCTTACAAACATCCCGTTTGCAGCAGGTGGTGGCATCCCATCTGAGTGAGAGGAACAACTCACCGGAATTGGTAACTGAACTGGTTCTGGGACAGCTGCCCGATTTGAGCGGTCGTTTCTCTATAGCTTCTCAGCATGATGTCACAGACTGGTTTCAGCTGGCGATTGGGCAGCCGGGCTAATCAAAGCTATATTAGTTAAAGGGAAATTACTAAAATAATTACAATTATCAGTGGGTTGAGTATACTCTAACGGTTTTATCAGAGAAGCGGTTTTGCCTCCTCTCCCGGCTTTACCGCAATTCAATAAATTCGGAGAGGATGGAGGTAATGTTAAATGGCGCATATCGTCATTATGGGGGCTGGCACTGGAGGGATGCCCTGTGCCTATGAATTACGCATGGAGCTGGGGCGGGAACATGAGGTCACGATGATCAACGAACGGGAGTATTTCCAGTTCGTCCCGTCCAATCCTTGGCTGGCTGTAGGTTGGCGTGATAGATCACACATCACCTTTGATATACGCCCCCACCTGGAGCGCAAGGGAATCAATTTTATCGCCAAGCGAGTCGATAAAATCGATCCTGAGGCAAATCAGTTGATACTCGACGGGGGTGACAGCGTCAATTACGACTACCTCGTTATTGCAACCGGTCCTCGACTTGCTTTCGAAGAGGTTGAGGGTTCTGGTCCAGAGGGCTTCACAGAATCCATCTGCACTGTGGATCATGCGGAAAAGGCCTACAGCGCCTACCAAAAACTGTTGGATAATCCCGGCCAGGTGGTTATCGGCGCCATGCCCTTTGCCAGTTGTTTCGGCCCCGCTTATGAATTTGCCTTCATCATGGATTCGGATCTGCGCAAGCGTAGGATACGGGACAAGGTGCCGATGACCTTCGTGACACCCGAGCCCTATATCGGACATCTGGGTCTGGGTGGCGTTGGGGACTCGAAGGGTTTTCTCGAGAGTGAGTTTCGCAACCACCATATCAACTGGATCACCAATGCCAAGGTGACGAAGGTTGAGCAGGGGAAGATGTTCGTGGAGCAGTACGACGATTCCGGCCACAAACTGAAGGATCATGAAGTGGCGTTTTCCTATTCTATGATGCTCCCCGCATTCAAGGGTGTCGATGCTGTCGCCAAAGTGGAAGGCTTATGCAATCCTCGCGGATTCATTTTTACGGACGATCATCAGCGCAATCCAAAATATCCCAATATCTTCGGAGCGGGTGTCTGTATTGCCATCCCCCCTGTGGAGGCGACTGCGGTTCCCACCGGGGCCCCCAAGACCGGCTATATGATTGAGTCGATGGTGACCGCCATCGTCCACAATATTGTGGACGAACTGGCAGGCAAAGAGGGGACAACCCTGGCTACCTGGAATGCCGTCTGTCTCGCCGACATGGGGGATACCGGCGCCGCCTTTGTCGCGTTGCCGCAAATGCCACCCCGTAACGTGGCCTGGTTCAAGAAAGGCAAGTGGGTGCACATGGCCAAGATCGCCTTTGAAAAGTACTTCATCCGTAAGATGAAGAAAGGGACCTCGGAACCGATTTATGAGAAATACATCCTTAAGATGCTTGGTATTGGCAAACTGAAATAGAATACTACTATTGTGCTATGAAGGGCCCGGTTTTTAACCGGGTTTTTTTTGCCCTACCCCAGTGCATGCCGGTAATAAACTGCCGGTAATAAACTGATATAAAACAAGCCGCAAATGAATATATAGCAGGCAGATTTGATATGCTGCCCACTCGGCAGTTTGAAGCGAGGCGATAACAGTGCAAATCAACAGGCGCATGACCAAAGGCGTGCTGGTCGGTAGCGTACAGATCGGTGCCGCCGCACCAGTGGTGGTGCAGTCGATGACCAATACCGATACGGCGGATGTGCAGGCCAGTGTGGAACAGATCAAGGCCTTGGCCCAAGCCGGTTCGGAATTGGTGCGTCTGACGGTCAACAATGAGGCGGCGGCACGGGCAGTTCCGCGGATTCGCGATCATTTGGCGCGTCAGGGTATAGAGGTACCGCTGATTGGCGACTTTCACTTCAACGGCCATCGCCTGCTCGAGGATCATCCTGAGTGTGCCGAGGCATTAGCGAAATACCGCATCAATCCGGGCAATGTCGGTAGTGGCGAGAAGCGCGACAGCCAGTTCGCCAGTATGATCGAAACCGCCTGCCGTTACGCAAAGCCAGTGCGCATCGGTGTCAACTGGGGTAGCCTGGACAAGGGATTGGTGGCACGCCTGATGGATGAGAATACGCATACTGAAAAGCCCCTCGACAGTGTGGAGATGGTGCATAAAGTGATGGTAGTGTCTGCCCTGGAGAGTGCGCAACGTGCCGAGGAAGTAGGGCTTTCGGCTGAGCGGATCGTACTCTCCTGTAAGATGAGTGGTGTTCAGGACTTGATTGCGGTCTATCGAAAGTTAGCGGCAAGATGTGACTATGCGCTACATCTGGGGTTGACCGAAGCCGGTATGGGCTCCAAGGGGATCGTTGCCTCGAGTGCCGCCCTGGCGGTACTGCTGCAGGAGGGGATTGGGGACACCATACGCATTTCCCTGACTCCGGAGCCCGGTGGGGCGAGGACCCAGGAAGTGATTGTCGCCCAGGAACTGCTGCAATCCATGGGGATTCGCGCTTTTACACCAATGGTGGTTGCCTGTCCGGGATGCGGTCGTACCACAAGCACCTATTTCCAGCAGCTTGCCAAAGATGTACAAAACCATTTGCGCATGAAAATGCCCGAGTGGCGCAAGGAGTACCCCGGGGTGGAAGCGATGTCCGTGGCCGTGATGGGGTGCGTGGTAAATGGACCTGGTGAGAGTAAACAGGCCAATATCGGTATCAGCCTGCCGGGGACCGGTGAGTCACCATCGGCGCCTGTTTATGTGGATGGTGAAAAGGCGGTAACACTTAGAGGTGATGACATCTCGGGACAGTTCATGGCATTAGTGGATGATTATGTCAGACATCATTACTGATTTAATAAAACAACTATACCGGAGGAAACTATGAAGCGACTGTTAATAGCCATAGCCCTGGTTTTCGGATTCTCGACGGGTGCAATAGGGGAGGAAGCCGCACCGAGTGTCAGCGTCAAGCGCCTATCCCTGGAGTCGGCGAACCGCATCGCCCAGGGGGCAGTTGAGGCG